>NZ_VTQF01000010.1:0-45338 GCF_008763935.1 Streptococcus mitis | reverse complement strand
AGGGGTTAAGACACCGCCTTTTCACGGCGGTAACACGGGTTCGAATCCCGTACGGACTATTTTGGAGGATTACCCAAGTCCGGCTGAAGGGAACGGTCTTGAAAACCGTCAGGCGTGTAAAAGCGTGCGTGGGTTCGAATCCCACATCCTCCTTTTGTATTAACGCGGGATGGAGCAGCTCGGTAGCTCGTCGGGCTCATAACCCGAAGGTCGTAGGTTCAAATCCTGCTCCCGCAATAAGGCTCGGTAGCTCAGTTGGTAGAGCAATGGATTGAAGCTCCATGTGTCGGCGGTTCGATTCCGTCTCGCGCCATTTATATATTTTGGAAGGGTAGCGAAGAGGCTAAACGCGGCGGACTGTAAATCCGCTCCTTCGGGTTCGGGGGTTCGAATCCCTCCCCTTCCATTTTACGGGCATAGTTTAAAGGTAGAACTAAGGTCTCCAAAACCTTCAGTGTGGGTTCAATTCCTACTGCCCGTGTTAATAGAATTATGGCGGGTGTGGTGAAGTGGTTAACACACCAGATTGTGGCTCTGGCATGCGTGGGTTCGATCCCCATCACTCGCCTATTTTATATTATTGGGGTATAGCCAAGCGGTAAGGCAAGGGACTTTGACTCCCTCATGCGTTGGTTCGAATCCAGCTACCCCAGTTACTATTTGCCGGCGTGGCGGAATTGGCAGACGCGCTGGACTCAAAATCCAGTGTCCGCAAGGACGTGCCGGTTCGACCCCGGCCGCCGGTATAGTATAGCGATAAGGAACGTTGTGGATCTTCGTTCCTTTTTATATTGTTTTTGGTATAATAATACTTATTCAAATTTTATTTAGATTATGAAAGTGTAGGGAAGTATGTCTCGTTCTATCGATTTATTAAAACATCGGTATTTGAAAAATATTAAAGAAAATCCTGAATTGTTTGTCGGGATTGAGCTGGAATATCCTGTTGTAAACTTGGAAGGGGATGCTACAGATATTGAAGTTATTAAGTACTTATTCCGATATTTAGTTTCATATTTTGATTTAACTGTAGAAAAGGTTGATGATTTTGGGACTCCTATTCAGTTAGTAGACCCAGTAAGTCAGGATACTATTTTATTTGAAGTTTCCTATACTACGATTGAGTTTGCATTTGGTAAGGCTGAAACGATACAAGAGGTTGAAGAACGTTTTAGTATTTATATGGAAGCAATCCAGAAGAAGTTAGCTGAATCAAATCATGCTATTGTTGGCTGTGGTATTCATCCCAACTGGGATAAAAATGATAAATGTCCAGTGGCTTCCCCACGCTATCAGATGTTGATGGATTATTTGAATTTGAGTTGCAATGTGACTAAATCAGACTTGCATCATTTCCCTGAATATGGTGCTTTTATCTGTGGGAGTCAGCTACAGCTGGATGTTTCAAAATCTAACTACTTACGGGTGATTAATGCTTTTACCCAAATTGAAGCAGTTAAGGCTTATTTATTTGCCAATTCTGAGTTTTCAGGTGAGGATTGGGATACGAAAATTTCAAGGGATATTTTCTGGGAAGAATCGATGCATGGTATATATCCAGAAAACGTCGGGGTCAATGCTAGACTCTTTGAAGATGAGGATGATTTTTTTGATTATCTAGATCATTCTGCAATTTTTACTGCGGAACGTGATGGACAAACCTATTATTTTTATCCGATTCAGGCTAGGGACTATTTAGCTACACCTGAAATCCAAGCATTTTGTCTTAATGGGGAAGAGGTTCTTATTTCCCCTCAAGAGAAAGATTTTGAAACTCATCGTAGTTATCAGTACCAAGACTTAACGACTCGCGGAACAGTTGAGTTTCGTAGTGTGTGTACTCAACCTCTAGATAGAACCTTCGCTTCAGCAGCTTTTCACTTAGGATTGTTGGTTAATTTAGATAAGTTAGAAGCTTACTTAGAAGCAGCACCTTTCTTTAAAGAATTTGGTCGTAATTACAAGTTTTTAAGACGACAATTTTCTAAGAAAAAGCTTACAGAACAGGAAGAAACTGCGATAATAGAGTTTTCAAAAGACTTACTCCTGCTAGCTGAGGAAGGACTGGAGATGAGAAATAAGCAAGAAACGATCTATTTACAGCCTTTGAAAGAAGAATTGGGCCTATAATTTCTCTTATAAAGGGAGAATTTTCTGAAAAATCATGATATAATGGAAGAGACTATAGATAAAGGATAGAGAGTAATGACATTAGTTTATCAATCAACGCGTGATGCCAACAATACAGTAACTGCTAGCCAAGCTATTTTGCAAGGTTTGGCGACGGACGGCGGTTTGTTTACACCGCTTACTTATCCAAAGATAGATTTGGACTTTGACAAATTGAAAGATGCTTCTTACCAGGAAGTTGCTAAGTTAGTTTTGTCAGCATTTTTAGATGACTTTACAGCTGAGGAGTTGGACTACTGTATCAACAATGCCTACGATAGCAAGTTTGATACTCCAGCTATCGCACCATTAGTGAAATTAGATGGACAATACAATTTGGAACTCTTCCATGGTTCAACAATTGCTTTTAAGGATATGGCCTTGTCTATTTTGCCATACTTTATGACAACAGCTGCTAAGAAGCATGGTTTGGAGAACAAGATTGTTATCTTAACAGCGACATCTGGTGATACTGGGAAAGCTGCTATGGCAGGGTTTGCGGGTGTTCCTGGTACTGAGATTATCGTCTTTTATCCAAAGGATGGTGTCAGCAAGGTACAAGAGTTGCAAATGACCACTCAGACTGGCGACAATACTCATGTTATTGCAATTGATGGTAACTTTGACGATGCGCAAACTAACGTCAAACAAATGTTTAACGATGTAGCCCTTCGTGAAAAATTGGCTGTCAACAAGTTGCAATTTTCATCAGCTAACTCTATGAACATTGGTCGTTTGGTACCACAAATTGTCTACTATGTTTATGCCTACGCTCAGCTTGTTAAAACTGGTGAGATTGTGGCTGGTGATAAGGTCAACTTTACCGTACCAACAGGAAACTTTGGAAATATCTTGGCTGCCTTTTATGCCAAAAAAATCGGCCTCCCAGTTGGCAAATTAATCTGTGCTTCAAATGACAACAATGTTTTGACAGACTTCTTCAAGACACGTGTCTACGATAAGAAACGTGAGTTTAAGGTAACAACTAGTCCATCTATGGATATCTTGGTATCTTCAAACTTGGAGCGTTTGATTTTCCATCTTTTGGGTAATGATGCTGAAAAAACAGCTGAACTCATGAATGCCTTGAATAGCCAAGGTCAATATGAGTTGACTAATTTTGATGCAGAGATTTTGGACCTCTTTGCAGCTGAATATGCGACTGAGGAAGAAACAGCGGCAGAAATCAAGCGTGTTTATGAGTCAGATTCTTATATCGAGGATCCACATACGGCGGTCGCCTCAGCAGTTTATAAGAAATACCAAGATGCTACTGGCGATGCGACTAAGACAGTGATTGCTTCAACAGCTAGTCCATACAAGTTCCCGGTAGTTGCAGTAGAAGCTGTAACAGGGAAAGTTGGCTTGACTGACTTTGAAGCCTTGGATCAATTACATGAAATCTCAGGTGTTGCAGTGCCACCAGCAGTTGATGGACTTGAAACAGCTCCTGTTCGTCATAAGACAACTGTTGCAGCAACAGACATGCAAGTAGCGGTTGAGGCTTATCTAGGACTTTAAGACAGAGGGAGTAAACTCGGTTGGGAAACCAACTGAGTTTCTTTTAATAAGGAGGAAGGATTGTTTAAGAAAAATAAAGACATTCTTAATATTGCCTTGCCAGCTATGGGTGAAAACTTTTTGCAGATGCTCATGGGGATGGTGGATAGTTACTTGGTAGCTCACTTGGGCTTGATAGCTATTTCGGGTGTATCAGTAGCTGGCAATATTATCACGATTTACCAGGCGATTTTCATCGCTCTGGGAGCTGCTATTTCCAGTGTTATTTCAAAAAGTTTAGGGGAGAAGAATCAGTCTAAGCTAGCCTACAATGTGACTGAGGCGTTGAAGATTACCTTACTATTAAGTTTCCTTTTAGGATTTTTGTCCATTTTCGCTGGGAAAGAGATGATAGGACTTTTGGGGACGGAGAGAGATGTAGCTGAGAGTGGTGGACTCTACCTATCCTTGGTGGGCGGATCGATTGTTCTTTTGGGCTTGATGACCAGTCTGGGTGCCTTGATTCGTGCAACGCATAATCCACGTTTGCCCCTCTATGTGAGTCTTTTATCCAATGCCTTGAATATTCTTTTTTCAAGTCTAGCTATTTTTGTTCTGGATATGGGGATAGCTGGTGTTGCTTGGGGGACAATTCTGTCTCGTTTGGTAGGTCTTGTGATTTTATGGTCGCAATTAAAGTTGCCTTTTGAGAAACCGACTTTTGGTTTAGATAAGGAACTATTGATCTTAGCTTTGCCAGCAGCTGGAGAGCGGCTTATGATGCGAGCTGGTGATGTTGTTATCATTGCCTTGGTCGTTTCTTTTGGAACGGAAGCAGTAGCTGGAAATGCAATCGGAGAAGTCTTGACCCAGTTTAACTATATGCCTGCTTTTGGAGTTGCTACAGCAACGGTCATGCTGGTAGCTCGAGCAGTTGGAGAGGATAATTGGAAAAGAGTAGCTAGTTTGAGCAAGCAAACCTTTTGGCTTTCTCTGGTCCTCATGTTACCCTTGACCTTCAGTATCTATGCTTTGGGTATACCACTGACTCATCTCTATACGACTGATTCTCTAGCGGTGGAGGCTAGTGTTCTAGTGACACTTTTTTCACTACTTGGTACTCCTATGACGACAGGAACAGTCATCTATACAGCAGTCTGGCAGGGTTTGGGCAATGCTCGGCTTCCCTTTTATGCGACAAGTATAGGAATGTGGTGTATCCGCATTGGAACAGGATATCTGATGGGGATTGTGCTTGGTTGGGGCTTGCCTGGTATTTGGGCTGGAACCCTGTTGGATAATGGTTTTCGTTGGTTATTTCTACGCTACCGTTACCAGCGTTATATGAGCTTGAAAGGATAGGAAATGCAAAAAACAGCTTTTATTTGGGATTTAGATGGGACTTTATTGGACTCTTACGAAGCGATTTTGTCAGGGATTGAGGAGACTTTTGCTCAGTTTTCTATTCCTTATGATAAGGAGAAAGTGAGAGAGTTTATTCTCAAGTATTCGGTGCAGGATTTGCTTGTGCAGGTGGCAGAAGAGAGAAAACTGGATGTGGAAGTGCTCAATCAAGTGCGTGCCCAGAGTCTGTCTGAGAAGAATGCTCAGGTAGCCTTGATACCAGATGCGCGTGAGGTGTTGGCTTGGGCAGACCAAGTAGGAATTCGGAACTTTGTTTACACTCATAAGGGAGACAATGCTTTTGCCATTCTAAGAGACTTGGGGTTGGAATCCTATTTTACAGAGATTTTAACCAGTCAGAGTGGCTTTGCGCGGAAGCCAAGTCCAGAAGCGGCTATATATTTGCTAGACAAGTATCAGCTGAATCCTGATAACACCTATTATATAGGGGACCGGACTCTGGATGTGGAATTTGCCCAGAATAGTGGGATTCAAAGTATCAACTTTTTAGAGTCGTCTTATGAAGGGAATCACAGGATTCAGTCGCTAACAGACATTCCTCATATTTTTGAGAGTAAGTAACGAGAAGATTGTGTCAGTTTTATGACAGAGACCTAACAAACTATTTCAAGTAACCGAGTTTGTTACAATGAATAGACAGTTCTGTTAAATAGGCCCAGGAGGGCTTTTTTTCTGCATTTTTTGTGTTATCATAGACAGGTACTCATTTGAAAGGAATTTGAAAGAATGAAGACAAGAATGTTATTAGCGTCAACAGTAGCCTTGTCATTTGCCCCAGTATTAGCAACTCAAGCAGAAGAAGTTCTTTGGACTGCACGTAGTGTTGAGCAAATCCAAAACGATTTGACTAAAACGGACAACAAAACAAGTTATACAGTTCAGTATGGCGATACCTTGAGCACCATTGCAGAAGCCTTGGGTGTAGATGTCACAGTTCTTGCGAATTTGAATAAAATCACGAATATGGACTTGATTTTCCCAGAAACTGTTTTGACAACGACTGTCAATGAAGCAGAAGAAGTAACAGAAGTTGAAATCCAAACTCCTCAAGCAGACTCTAGTGAAGAAGTGACAACTGCGACAGCAGATTTGACAACCAATCAAGTGACGGTTGATGATCAAACTGTTCAGGTTGCAGACCTTTCTCAACCAATTGCAGAAGCTCCAAAAGCGGTAGAAACTACAAGAACAAAAGAAGTGGCATCAAGTTCAGAAGTTGCAGAGACAGTTGCTACTGCAGAAGAAGTGGCACCATCTACAAATACCTCAACGTCAGCGGAGCAAACAGCCGAAACAAGTAGTGCAGTTGCAGAAGCAGCTCCTCAGGCAACGACTCCAGCTGAGAAAGATGAAACACAAGCAAGCACTCAAGCTGAATCAGCAGTGGAAGCAACTACAACGCCAGTAGAAGAAAAAGCACCTGAAACAACTGCAACAAGTTCAGAAGAAGCAAAAGAAGTAGCATCATCAAGTGAAGCTACAGCAGCAGTTTCTACTTATCAACCAGAAGAGGCGAAAACAGTTTCAACAACTTACGCGGCTCCAGCTGCGCCCGATTATGCTGGACTGGCAGTAGCGAAATCTGAAAATGCTGGCCTTCAACCACAAACAGCTGCCTTTAAAGAAGAAATCGCCAACTTGTTTGGCATCACATCCTTTAGTGGTTACCGTCCAGGAGATAGTGGAGATCACGGAAAAGGTTTGGCTATCGACTTTATGGTACCAGAAAGTTCAGAACTAGGGGATAAGGTTGCGGAATACGCTATTCAAAACATGGCCAGCCGTGGAATTAGTTACATCATCTGGAAACAACGTTTCTATGCTCCATTCGATAGCAAATATGGGCCAGCTAATACTTGGAACCCAATGCCAGACCGCGGTAGTGTGACAGAAAACCACTATGACCACGTTCACGTTTCAATGAATGGATAAATCAGACTTTATAATATCATTTTGACGAATGAGATCTAGCTTTCGTTATAGAGAGCGAGTCTCGTTCGTTTTTTCTTTGTCATACTATTCGAAAATCTCTTCAAACCACGTCAGTTTTATCTGCAACCTCAAAGCTGTGCTTTGAGCAACCTACGGATAGCTTCCTAGTTTGCTCTTTGATTTTCATTGAGTATCAATATGAATGGAAAATGGAAGTTACCATTTTGTAATGATTGAAGCAACATTCTTGCAATCTATTTTACTTCGCATTATAATTGATAAATCAACTATTGATAAATCAATTAAAAGGAGAAAGAAATGATAGAGATTCAAGATTTGCTTTATCAACTCCGCTTGTCTGAGCAAGCGAGTACGCAATTGTTTGAAAAAAGGCTTGGGATTAGTTTGACACGGTATCAGATTTTATTATTTTTGCTGAAGCATTCCCCTTGTAATCAAATAGCGGTTCAGGAGCGTTTGAAGATTGATCAGGCCGCCTTGACACGACATTTCAAGATTTTAGAAAAGGAAGGTTTGGTGGAGCGTCATCGTAATCCTGAAAATCAGCGAGAAGTGTTGGTAGAGACTACGAAGTATGCCAAGGAGCAGTTAGTGATGAATCCACCTCTACAGCATATCAAGGTTAAAGAAGCGATGGAAAGTATCTTAACAGAGTCTGAAAGAACAGAACTCAGACGTTTATTAAATAAATTGGTTTTGGGTATTGAGAATATAGAGATTTAAGGAGAAAAATATGTCAATTATGACAATCATTCTAGCAACGATCGTTGCTTTGGAGCATTTTTACATTTTTTATTTGGAAAGTATTGCAACGCAATCAGATGCAACCAGTCGAGACTTTAACATGGAAAAGGAAGAACTAGCTCGTCCGTCTGTAAGTTCACTGTTTAAAAATCAAGGGATTTATAACGCTCTGCTAGGAGTCTTTCTCCTGTATGGAATTTATTTCTCACAGAATTTAGAAATTGTGACTATTTTTGTTTTATTTGTGATTGGGGCTGCGGCTTATGGCTCTCTGACAGCAGATAAGAAAATTATTTTGAAGCAAGGTGGACCAGCTATTTTGGCCTTGATTAGTATTTTTCTCTTTAAATAAGCTCATACTCTTCGAAAATCAAATTCAAACCATGTCAGCGTCGCCTTGCCGTACTCAAGTACAGACTGTGGCTAGCTTCCTAGTTTGCTCTTTGATTTTCATTGAGTATCAGAGACCAATCCTAGACTCGCTAGTCCTTTTCACTCCAGAACAAGGGAAATATGTTATACTTGTTTTTAAGAAAAAGTCTCATTGAATTTGTTTTGAGGAGTTAGAAATGAAAGTATTAGTGACAGGTTTTGAGCCCTTTGGAGGGGAAATGGTCAATCCAGCTTTGGAGGCCATTAAAGGTTTACCAGCTGAAATCCATGGTGCTGAGGTCCGTTGGTTAGAAGTGCCAACAGTCTTTCACAAATCGGCTCAAGTATTGGAAGAAGAGATGAACCACTATCAACCGGACTTTGTCCTTTGTATCGGTCAAGCTGGTGGAAGAACTAGCTTGACGCCTGAACGAGTGGCCATTAACCAAGATGATGCACGCATTCCTGATAATGAGGGTAATCAACCGATTGACCTTCCCATTCGCCCAGACGGTGCTCCGGCCTACTTTAGTAGTCTGCCGATTAAAGCGATGGTTCAAGCTATAAAAAAAGAGGGATTGCCGGCCTCTGTTTCCAATACTGCAGGGACTTTTGTCTGCAATCATTTGATGTATCAAGTCCTCTATTTGGTAGAAAAGAAATTTCCACATGTTAGGGCAGGGTTTATGCATATTCCTTATATGATGGAACAGGTGGTGAATCGACCGACCGCTCCAGCTATGAGTTTAGTGGACATTATGCGAGGGATAGAAGCAGCAATCGGGGCTATTATAGAACATGGAGATCAGGATCTCAAGTTGGTAGGCGGAGAAACTCATTGATAGAAAAAAGCTTGAGGGAAAACCTTCAAGCTTTTGGACGTTTTCGAGCCAATACTGCTCGGTAAAAAATCATTTTATTGATTTGAATGTAGGGTAGGAGTGAGAAACTAGCAATCCCAAAGGTAATCCAATTGAGGAAATACCAAGGAAGGAGTTGTAAGTCTAGGACAAAGCGCTGAAATTTGTAACCTTTCATTAAGAAACGGCTGGTTTTAAGGATTTGTCCTGGTTTGGCTTGTCCTAAATCTAGGGTGTCACAGAGGAGAAATTCTACCTGAGAATAGGCATAGTATTGTGGAATATAGAGACTATTTCCGACAACCATCAAGAGGATACTTGCTAGAAAGTAAAGACCAAAGGTCATGAGGAAACGCTCGGTTTCAATTGACGTGAGATCCAGATTAGGAAATTCAGGATGGATTGCAACGAATTTCTTTGCAAGAAAGCTACTGTAAAAAAGGAAGTAAATTCCAAGCAAACTAGGAATGCTCCATAAGAAGAGATAGAAGCGTTTGAGAAGGAGAGTCAAAAAGGTTTGTGAAAAGCGCTCTTCGTTAAAGAGAGTGAGACTATTTTTGACTGATAGTTCTGTATCTTGATTCTTGATGAGTTTCAGAGTTGTATAAACTGAACTGGTTAGAAGTATTGTTCCGATAAAGGAGACTAATAGAGGAAAAAGGTAGGCTTGGAATACATGGCCAAACACGCTTAAAAAGGGTTGTTCTAAAACACTCTCGTTGATGCGTTCTAAGGGATTGAGGAAGCCAGACAAGATGAGCAGTATGCTAGGTAAGAGATAGACGAGAAAGAGGCGGGGATTTTCAGCCTGAAATTGTCTGGCTTGCAGACGAATGGTTTTTAAATCAATTTTTGGGTATTTCATTCTCTCATTATACCATAGTTCGTGACAGTTCCTACTTTTTTTGATAAAATCATACAGTATGCCCTTGGGCACAAAGTATGAACTGGGACTGTCTTTCCCAGCTTCGGAGGTAAAAAATGTCAGATTCACCAATCAAATATCGTTTGATTAAGAAAGAAAAACACACAGGAGCTCGTTTGGGAGAAATCATCACTCCCCACGGCACCTTCCCGACACCTATGTTTATGCCAGTTGGGACACAAGCCACTGTCAAAACTCAGTCGCCAGAAGAATTGAAGGAAATGGGTTCAGGAATTATCCTGTCAAACACTTATCATCTCTGGCTGCGTCCTGGAGATGAACTCATTGCACGCGCAGGTGGTCTCCACAAGTTCATGAATTGGGACCAGCCTATCTTGACAGATAGTGGTGGTTTTCAGGTTTATTCCTTAGCAGATAGCCGTAATATCACAGAAGAAGGAGTAACCTTTAAAAACCATCTCAATGGTTCTAAGATGTTCTTGTCCCCAGAAAAAGCCATCTCTATTCAGAATAATCTGGGCTCAGACATCATGATGTCCTTTGACGAATGTCCTCAGTTTTATCAACCTTACGATTACGTTAAGAAATCAATCGAGCGTACCAGTCGTTGGGCTGAGCGTGGTTTGAAGGCTCACCGTCGTCCGCATGACCAAGGGTTATTTGGGATTGTGCAGGGGGCAGGATTTGAAGACCTTCGCCGCCAATCGGCTCATGACCTTGTCAGCATGGATTTCCCAGGCTACTCTATCGGTGGTTTGGCAGTGGGAGAAACCCACGAAGAGATGAATGCGGTCTTGGACTTTACAACTCAACTGCTGCCTGAAAATAAACCTCGTTATTTGATGGGTGTGGGAGCGCCAGATAGCTTGATTGATGGGGTGATTCGTGGGGTGGATATGTTTGACTGTGTCTTGCCGACTCGAATCGCTCGTAATGGGACTTGTATGACCAGTCAGGGACGTTTGGTTGTCAAAAATGCCCAGTTTGCTGAGGACTTTACGCCACTGGATCCTGAGTGTGATTGCTACACATGTAAGAACTATACACGCGCTTATCTTCGTCACCTGCTCAAAGCTGATGAAACCTTTGGTATCCGCTTGACTAGCTATCACAATCTTTACTTCTTGCTTAATCTGATGAAGCAAGTACGACAAGCTATTATGGATGACAATCTCTTGGAGTTCCGTGAGTACTTTGTGGAAAAATATGGCTATAATAAGTCAGGACGCAATTTCTAAAACGAAATTGATATAAGCTAAAAATCCTAAGTTTTCTCTTGGGATTTTTCTTCTTTTTTTGATAGAATAAAGTGTATGATGAAAGGGAGAATAAACTCGTATGCGTATTAAATGGTTTTCCTTGATTAGGATTACAGGTTTACTTTTGGTACTCTTGTATCATTTCTTTCAGACGATCTTTCCTGGAGGATTTTTCGGGGTAGATGTCTTTTTTACATTTTCAGGTTTCCTGATTACAGCTCTACTCATCGAAGAATTTTCTAAAAAGCATGAGATTGATTTGATAGG
Organism: Streptococcus mitis; assembly: GCF_008763935.1. Classification (GTDB taxonomy): domain Bacteria; phylum Bacillota; class Bacilli; order Lactobacillales; family Streptococcaceae; genus Streptococcus; species Streptococcus mitis_DB. The sequence goes on along the minus strand of NZ_VTQF01000010.1, from coordinate 33,903 downwards.
ATTTTTTAGAAGACGCTTTTATCGGATTGTGCCACCTGTGGTTTTGATGGTCTTGGTAACCATGCCCTTTACCTTTCTAGTTCGGCAAGATTATGTGGCTGGAATTGGGGGTCAGATTGCGGGTGTCTTAGGCTTCATGACCAACTTCTATGAAATCCTAACAGGTGGGAGTTATGAATCTCAGTTCATTCCTCATTTGTTTGTTCATAATTGGAGCTTGGCTGTTGAGGTTCACTACTATATCCTCTGGGGATTGGCAGTTTGGTTCTTATCTAAACAGTCCAGATCAAATGGTCAGTTGAGAGGAATGGTCTTTCTCTTATCTGCTGTTGCCTTCTTGATCAGCTTCTTCTCCATGTTTATTGGTAGTTTTCTAGTAACCTCTTATTCCTCTGTTTACTTCTCCAGTTTAACTCATGTCTATCCATTCTTTTTGGGAAGTGTGTTAGCAACTATCGTAGGCGTTCGTCAGACGACTTCCCTAGTTAAGCAATTGGATAAAATCTGGGATTTACGCAAGACCCTTTTAGTTTTTGGGGGAGGTTTTGGCTTCTTACTCATTTTGACCTTCTTTGTCAAATTTACCTATCTCTTTGCCTATCTTATGGGCTTCTTGCTTGCCAGCCTTGCAGCCATTGCTATGATTCTGGCGGCGCGTGTCTTACATGAAAAGACTCCTCATATACAGGAACCAAAGATTATTAGCTTTTTAGCAGATACTAGCTATGCAGTTTATCTCTTCCATTGGCCTTTCTATATCATTTTTTCACAGTTGACATCAAATCTTCTTGCTGTGTTATTAACTTTGATTTTTTCTTATGGATTCGCCAGCCTATCATTTTATGTGTTGGAACCTTGGATTGCAGGAAAGAACACACCTGTTTTACAAACCCTTCGTCCTCTTCCTCATATTCACACAATCCTTGCAGCAAGTACAGGAATCTTGGCCTTCATTGTCTTCTTAGTAACTCTGTTGGCACCACAAGTGGGAGCTTTTGAGACAGACTTAACTGTCAATGGCTTGAAGCAAGCTGCAACAAATATTAACCAGACCAAGGTAATGACAGAACGAGCAGAAGCTGATAGTTTAGGAATTGCTGATGGCACTATGTTAATTGGTGACTCGGTGGCTTTAAGGGCAAATACAGCTCTACAGACAGCTCTTCCTGGAGCACAGATTAATGCGCAGGTCAGCAGAACAACCAAGACTGCCAATGAAATCATGCTAAACAATAGCCAGAATAAATTTTTACCTAAGATGGTGGTTATTGCTACTGGGGTAAATAATCCTGAAAATTACAAGGAAGACTGGGATAGTATCGTGAAAAATCTTCCAAAGGGGCACCATATGATTTTGGTGACACCTTATGAAGGAGATAAAACAAAAGAAACCTATGCAATCGTCGAGAAGGCTGCTGCCTACATGAGAGAATTGGCAGAGAAGACTCCTTATATCACGATAGCCGATTGGAATCAAGCTGCTAAGGAACATCCAGAAATTTGGACTGGAACAGACCAAGTCCATTTTGGAAGTGACAATAGTAAAATTGAAGCCGGAGCTAAATTGTATGCAGATACCATTGCTACAGCCTTGCAAACAGCTCAAGACAAGCCAGTCAAATCAAAATAACTTGTATTTAAAAGAAAAGAGTTGGAGAAATCCAGCTCTTTTAAAATATCTCTAGAAAATAGGTCTATACCATTTACAAATGAATCAGAAAAGTTTATAATGTAATTGACATAATAAATATCAAAAGTAATCTTTTAAGGAGGTCATTATTATGCCTAATTACGTTAAAGCGGATCAGTTTTTCTATCCATTTGGCATTCGTCGCGGTGGGTACTTAGAACTTGTTGATGGCAAATTTGGGAAACATGTGGATCAAATTCCTGAAGGAGCAGAGGTTCTTGACTATACTGGTTATAGCATTGCACCAGGTCTTGTGGATACTCATATTCATGGATATGCAGGTGTGGATGTGATGGACAACAATATTGAAGGTACATTGCATACTATGAGTGAAGGACTTCTTAGTACCGGTGTTACCAGTTTCTTGCCCACAACTTTAACAGCCACTTATGAGCAATTGCTTGCAGTCACTGAAAATCTTGGAAACCATTATAAAGAAGCAACAGGTGCTAAGATTCGTGGGATTTATTATGAAGGTCCATATTTCACAGAAACTTTTAAGGGAGCACAAAATCCAACTTATATGAGAGACCCGGGTGTTGAGGAGTTTCATTCTTGGCAAGATGCTGCAAAAGGGATGCTAAATAAAATCGCTATTGCACCAGAACGTGATGGGGTGGAAGATTTTGTGCGTACTATTACAGGTGAAGGTGTGACAGTTGCACTTGGACACTCAGATGCGACATTTGAACAAGCTAAGAAGGCAGTTGATGCTGGAGCTAGTGTATGGGTACATGCCTATAATGGGATGCGTGGTTTAACACACCGCGAACTAGGTATGGTAGGAGCTATGTATGAGCTCCCACATACTTACGCAGAATTGATCTGTGATGGTTATCACGTAGATCCAAAAGCTTGTGAGATTTTACTTAAGCAAAAGGGGACAGAAAACATCGCTCTTATTACGGACTGTATGACAGCTGGTGGGCTTGAAGACGGTGACTATATGTTGGGAGAATTCCCTGTTGTAGTAGCAAATGGAACTGCTCGCCTCAAATCTACAGGAAATTTGGCAGGTTCTATCCTCAAACTTAAAGATGGTATGAGAAATGTAGTCGAGTGGGGTATTGCGAATCCGCATGAAGCAGTCATGATGGCCAGCCTCAACCCAGCTAAATCTGTCCATATCGATGATGTTTGTGGTCAAATCCGTGAAGGTTATGACGCGGACTTTATCGTACTAGATAAAGATTTGGAATTGGTAGCAACCTATCTAGATGGTGTGAAACGTTATCAAGCATAAGAGAGAAAGCAGAAGTTAGTGACTAGCTTCTGCTTTTTTATCTATATTGCTTTACCGGTAAATAAAAAAGTTAAAAAAATCACAAAAAAACTTGAAGAAACAAACGAAAAGGCTTACAATTATATTATAAATAGTACAAATAAAAAAACGGAGGAATGCTTTATGAAAGCCTATACTTATGTTAAACCAGGACTTGCTTCTTTTGTTGATGTAGACAAACCAGTGATTCGCAAGCCAACAGACGCTATTGTGCGTATCGTAAAAACCACTATTTGTGGAACAGACCTCCATATTATCAAAGGGGATGTTCCTGCTTGCCAAAGTGGTACCATTCTTGGTCACGAAGGGATTGGGATAGTTGAAGAAGTTGGAGAAGGAGTTTCTAACTTCAAAAAAGGCGACAAGGTCTTGATTTCTTGTGTCTGTGCCTGTGGTAAATGCTACTACTGTAAAAAAGGAATTTATGCCCACTGTGAAGACGAGGGGGGCTGGATTTTCGGTCACTTGATTGACGGTATGCAGGCTGAATATCTACGTGTCCCTCATGCAGATAATACTCTTTATCATACTCCAGAAGACTTGTCAGATGAAGCCTTGGTTATGCTATCAGACATTTTGCCTACTGGGTATGAAATTGGTGTCTTGAAAGGGAAAGTGGAGCCTGGTTGTAGTGTAGCCATTATTGGTTCAGGACCTGTTGGATTGGCTGCACTTTTGACAGCTCAGTTCTACTCACCAGCCAAATTGATTATGGTGGACTTAGACGATAACCGCTTGGAAACTGCTTTATCATTTGGTGCGACTCACAAGGTTAATTCTTCAGACCCTGAAAAAGCGATTAAAGAAATTTATGATTTGACAGATGGTCGTGGTGTAGATGTTGCGATCGAAGCTGTTGGTATTCCTGCAACATTTGATTTCTGTCAAAAGATTATCGGTGTAGACGGAACAGTAGCCAACTGTGGTGTGCATGGTAAACCAGTTGAGTTTGAGTTGGATAGACTTTGGATCCGCAATATCAATATCACTACTGGTTTAGTATCTACAAATACAACACCTCAGTTGTTGAAAGCTCTTGAAACTCATAAGATTGAACCAGAAAAATTGGTAACTCACTATTTCAAACTTAGTGAAATTGAAAAAGCCTATGAAGTTTTCAGTAAGGCAGCAGACCACCATGCAATTAAGGTCATCATTGAAAACGATATTTCAGAAGCTTAAGTAGTAAAAACATTTTGGAACATAAGCAAATATAAATTCAGTCATTTATCAGATGGCTGAATTTTTTATCTGAAAAATAAGAAATGAGCATATTTCTTTTCTTGTTTAATGGAATTGGTTATAATATACGATACAAAGGAATTGAATGAATATGTATCGTGTTATAGAAATGTATGGAGATTTTGAACCATGGTGGTTCTTAGAAGGTTGGGAAGAAGATATTGTAGCTAGTAAGAAATTTGACCAGTATTATGATGCTCTCAAATACTACAAAACTTGCTGGTTTAAATTGGAACAAGAATCCCCTCTTTATAAAAGCAGAAGTGACTTGATGACCATTTTTTGGGATCCAGAAGACCAACGTTGGTGTGATGAATGTGATGAGTATTTACAACAATACCATTCTTTGGCTCTTTTGCAGGATGAACAGGTTATTCCGGATGAAAAACTACGCCCAGGCTATGAAAAACAAACAGGTAAGGAAAGGCACCGTTCTTGCCGTATGAAATTAAAATAGAGAAAAAGTAACTTTTTTGAGTTGCTTTTTTTATTTTTTTCAAATCTTTGCGAATAGTATAGGTGAGGAGGTAAGTATGGTTCAAGAAATTGCACAAGAAATCATTCGTTCAGCTCGGAAAAAAGGAGCGCAAGATATTTATTTTGTTCCTAAGTTAGATGCCTATGAGCTTCATATGAGGGTAGGAGACGAGCGCTGTAAAATCGGTTGTTATGACTTCGAAAAATTTGCGGCCGTCATCAGTCATTTCAAGTTTGTGGCAGGTATGAATGTGGGAGAAAAGCGACGTAGTCAGCTTGGTTCCTGTGATTATGAATATGACCAGAAGATGGCGTCCCTACGTTTATCTACTGTAGGCGATTATCGAGGGCATGAGAGTTTAGTTATTCGCTTGTTGCACGATGAGGAGCAGGAGTTGCATTTTTGGTTTCAGGATATTGATGAATTGGGCAAGCAGTACAGGCAACGTGGTCTCTATCTCTTTGCTGGTCCAGTCGGAAGTGGCAAGACGACCTTGATGCATGAATTAGCCAAGTCCCTCTTTAAAGGACAGCAAGTCATGTCCATAGAAGATCCTGTCGAAATCAAGCAGGACGACATGCTCCAGTTGCAGTTGAACGAAACAATCGGGTTGACGTATGAAAATCTCATCAAGCTTTCCCTACGGCACCGACCAGATCTCTTGATTATCGGAGAAATTCGTGACAGCGAAACGGCGCGTGCAGTGGTCAGAGCTAGTTTGACAGGTGCGACAGTCTTTTCAACCATTCACGCCAAGAGTGTTCGAGGTGTTTATGAGCGCCTGCTGGAGTTGGGTGTGAGTGAGGAGGAATTAGCAGTCGTTCTGCAAGGTGTCTGCTACCAGAGATTAATCGGGGGAGGAGGAATCGTTGACTTTGCAAACAAAGACTATCAAGAACACCAGCCAACTAGCTGGAATGAACAGATTGACCAGCTTCTTAAAGATGGACATATCACAAGTCTTCAGGCTGAAACGGAAAAAATTAGCTACAGCTAAGCAAAAAAATATCATCACCCTGTTTAACAATCTCTTTTCCAGTGGTTTTCATCTGGTGGAGACTATCTCCTTTTTAGATAGGAGTGCCTTGTTGGACAAGCAGTGTGTGACCCAGATGCGCACGGGCTTGTCCCAAGGGAAATCATTCTCAGAAATGATGGAAGGTTTGGGTTTTTCAAGTACTATTGTGACCCAGTTATCCCTAGCTGAAGTTCACGGAAATCTCCACCTGAGTTTGGGAAAGATAGAAGAATATCTAGACAATCTTACCAAGGTCAAGAAAAAATTAATTGAAGTAGCGACCTATCCCTTGATTTTACTAGGTTTTCTTCTCTTAATCATGCTGGGACTACGTAACTACCTACTACCACAACTGGATAGTAGCAATATTGCCACCCAAATCATTGGTAATCTGCCACAAATTTTTCTAGGAATGGTGGGGTTTGTTTCCATACTTGCCCTTTTAGCACTAACTTTCTATAAAAGAAGTTCCAAAATGCGTGTCTTTTCTATCTTAGCGCGTCTTCCCTTCCTTGGAATCTTTGTTCAGACTTATTTGACAGCTTATTATGCGCGTGAATGGGGGAATATGATTTCTCAAGGGATGGAGTTGACGCAGATTTTTCAAATGATGCAGGAACAAGGTTCCCAACTCTTTAAAGAAATCGGTCAAGATCTAGCTCAAGCCCTACAAAATGGTCGCGAATTTTCTCAAACCATAGCAACCTATCCTTTCTTTAAGAAAGAGTTGAGTCTTATTATCGAGTATGGTGAAGTCAAGTCCAAGCTGGGGAGTGAGTTGGAAATCTATGCTGAAAAAACTTGGGAAGCCTTTTTTACCCGAGTTAACCGCACCATGAATTTGGTGCAGCCACTGGTTTTTATCTTTGTGGCCCTGATTATCGTTTTACTTTATGCGGCAATGCTCATGCCCATGTATCAAAATATGGAGGTAAATTTTTAAAATGAAAAAAATGATGACATTCTTGAAAAAAGCGAAAGTGAAGGCTTTTACACTTGTGGAAATGTTGGTGGTCTTGCTCATCATCAGCGTGCTTCTCTTACTCTTTGTACCTAATCTGACCAAGCAAAAAGAGGCGGTCAATGACAAAGGAAAAGCTGCTGTTGTTAAGGTTGTGGAAAGCCAGGCAGAGCTTTATAGCTTAGATAAAAATGAAGATGCTAGCCTAAGTAAGTTACAAGCAGATGGGCGAATCACAGAAGAACAGGCTAAAGCTTATAAAGAATACCATGCTAAACAAAAAACCAGTCAAACCGTTGCAGATTAAGGCCTTTACCATGCTGGAAAGCCTCTTGGTTTTGGGACTTGTGAGTATCCTTGCCTTGAGCTTGTCCGGCTCTGTCCAGTCCACTTTTGCGGCGGTAGAGGAGCAGATTTTCTTTATGGAGTTTGAAGAACTCTATCGGGAAACTCAAAAACGCAGTGTAGCTAGTCAGCAAAAGACTAGTCTAAACTTAGATGGGCACACAATCAGTAATGACAGTCAAAAGTTGACAGTTCCTAAAGGAATTCAGGCACCATCAGGACAAAGTATTACATTTGACCGAGCTGGGGGAAATTCGTCCCTGGCTAAGGTTGAATTTCAGACCAGTAAAGGAACGATTCGCTATCAGTTATATCTAGGAAATGGAAAAATTAAACGCATTAAGGAAACAAAAAATTAGGGCAGTGATTTTACTGGAAGCAGTAGTTGCTTTAGCTATCTTTGCTAGCATTGCAACCCTCCTTTTGGGACAAATTCAGAAAAATAGGCAGGAAGAAGCAAGAATCTTGCAAAAGGAAGAAGTTTTGAGGGTAGCTAAGATGGCCTTGCAGACAGGTCAAAATCAGGTAAACATCAACGGAGTTAAGATTCAGGTGTTTTCTAGTGAAAAGGGATTGGAGGTTTATCATGGTTCAGAACAGTTGTTGGCTATCAAAGAGCCATAAGGTCAAGGCTTTCACCTTGTTGGAATCCCTGATTGCCCTTATTGTTATCAGTGGGAGCCTACTCCTCTTTCAAGCCATGAGTCAGCTCCTCATTTCAGAAGTTCGCTACCAGCAGCAAAGCGAGCAAAAGGAGTGGCTCCTGTTTGTGGACCAGTTGGAGGCAGAATTAGACCGTTCGCAGTTCGAAAAAGTAGAAGGTAATCGCATTTATATGAAGCAGGATGGCAAGGATATCTCTATTGGTAAGTTAAAATCGGATGATTTTCGGAAAACTGATGCCAGTGGACGAGGTTATCAGCCTATGGTTTATGGACTCAAATCTGCACAGATTACAGAGGACAATCAACTGGTTCGCTTTCGTTTTCAATTTCAAAAAGGCTTAGAAAGGGAGTTCATCTATCGTGTGGAAAAAGAAAAAAGTTAAGGCAGGTGTTCTCCTCTATGCAGTCACCGTAGCAGCCATCTTTAGTCTTTTGTTACAATTTTACTTGAACCGACAAGTCGCCCATTATCAAGACTATGCTTTAAATAAAGAAAAGTTGGTTGCTTTTGCTATGGCCAAGCGAACCAAGGATAAGGTTGAGCAAGAAAGTGGGGAACAGGCCTTTAATCTGGGTCAGGTGAGCTATCAAAACAAGAAAACAAGCTTAATGACGACGGTTCATACGCCTAAGAGTCAATATGAATTCATCTTCCCTTCCGTCAAAATCAAAGAAGAGAAAACGGATAAAAAGGAAGAGGTAGCGACTAGTTCAAGTGAAGAAGCGGAGAAGAAAAAATCAGAAGAGAAGCCTGAAAAGAAAGAGAATTCCTAGCCAACCAAGCTACTTTGTGCTAAACTAAAAATATGAAACATGATTTTAACCATAAAGCAGAAACTTTTGATTCCCCTAAAAACATTTTCCTTGCAAACTTGGTTTGTCAAGCAGTCGAGAAACAGATTGATCTTCTATCAGACAAAGAAATTTTGGATTTCGGTGGAGGGACGGGTCTACTATCCTTACCCCTAGCCAAGCAGGCCAAGTCTGTAACATTGGTGGATATTTCGGAGAAAATGATGGAGCAAGCTCGTTTGAAAGCGGAGCAGCAAGACATCAAGAATATCCAGTTTTTGGAGCAAGATTTACTGGAAAGACCCTTGGAGAAAGAGTTTGATCTCATTGTTGTTTGTCGTGTTCTTCATCATATGCCTGATTTGGATGCGGCTCTCTCACTGTTTCATCAACATCTGAGAGAAAACGGACAACTTTTACTTGCTGATTTTACCAAGACAGAAGCTAACCATCACGGATTTGAATTGGTTGAACTAGAAAACAGGCTAATTCAGCACGGTTTTTCATCTGTGCATAGTCAGATTCTCTATAGCGCTGAAGACCTGTTTCAAGGAAATTACTCAGAACTCTTTTTAACAGTAGCCCAAAAATCACTCGCCTAGTCAGGGAGTGATTTTTCTATAAGGATGGAAAAAAGAAGGGAAATTTGATAAGATAGGAATATGGATTTTGAAAAAATTGAACAAGCTTATACGTATTTACTAGAGAATGTCCAAGTCATTCAAAGTGATTTGGCGACCAACTTTTATGACGCCCTGGTGGAGCAAAACAGCATCTATTTGGATGGTGAGACTGAGTTAGAGCAGGTCAAGGAGAACAATCAGGCCCTTAAGCGTTTAGCACTACGCAAAGAAGAATGGCTCAAGACCTACCAGTTTCTCTTGATGAAGGCTGGACAAACAGAACCCTTGCAGGCCAATCACCAGTTTACACCGGATGCTATTGCTTTGCTTTTAGTGTTTATTGTGGAAGAGTTGTTTACAGAGAAGGAAATCACTATCCTCGAAATGGGTTCTGGGATGGGAATTTTGGGCGCTACTTTCTTGACCTCGCTTGCTAAAAAAGTGGATTACTTGGGAATGGAAGTGGATGATTTGCTGATTGATTTGGCGGCTAGTATGGCAGATGTAATTGGTTTGCAGGCTGGTTTTGTCCAAGGAGATGCCGTTCGTCCACAAATGCTCAAAGAAAGCGATGTGGTCATCAGCGACTTGCCTGTTGGCTATTATCCTGATGATGCCGTTGCGTCGCGCCATCAAGTTGCTTCTAGTCAAGAACATACTTACGCCCATCACTTGCTCATGGAACAAGGACTTAAGTACCTCAAGTCAGATGGATACGCTATTTTTCTCGCTCCGAGTGATTTGTTGACCAGTCCTCAAAGTGATTTGTTGAAAGGCTGGTTGAAAGAGGAGGCAAGTCTGACTGCCATGATTAGTCTGCCTGAAAATCTCTTTGCTAATGCTAAACAATCCAAGACTATTTTTATCTTACAGAAGAAAAGTGAAATAGCAGTGGAGCCTTTTATTTATCCACTTTCTAGCTTGCAAGATGCAAGTGTTTTAATGAAATTTAAAGAAAATTTTCAAAAATGGACTCAAGGTACTGAAATATAAAATAGATTTTGTTATAATAGATGAAAACGCTTAAAAAGGGGTATCATGTTATGACAAAAACAATTGCAATCAATGCGGGAAGTTCAAGTTTGAAATGGCAACTTTATCAAATGCCAGAGGAAAAAGTTCTTGCTAAAGGTTTAATTGAACGTATCGGCTTGAAAGATTCAATTTCAACTGTAAAATTTGATGGTCGTTCTGAACAACAAATTTTGGATATTGAAAATCATACACAAGCCGTTAAAATCTTATTGGATGACTTGATTCGTTTCGATATTATCAAGGCTTATGATGAGATTACAGGTGTTGGACACCGTGTTGTTGCAGGTGGAGAATATTTCAAAGAATCAACAGTCGTTGAGGGAGATGTTTTAGAAAAAGTTGAAGAGTTGAGCTTGTTGGCTCCTCTCCACAATCCAGCCAATGCAGCAGGTGTTCGTGCCTTCAAGGAGTTGTTGCCAGACATTACCAGTGTAGTTGTTTTTGATACTTCATTCCACACAACTATGCCAGAGAAAGCTTATCGCTACCCTCTACCAACAAAATATTACACAGAAAACAAGGTTCGTAAATATGGTGCCCACGGTACAAGTCACCAGTTTGTAGCAGGAGAAGCTGCAAAACTCTTGGGTCGTCCATTAGAAGACTTGAAATTGATTACTTGCCACATCGGTAATGGTGCTTCTATTACAGCTGTTAAGGGTGGTCAATCTGTCGATACTTCAATGGGATTCACTCCACTTGGTGGTGTGATGATGGGAACTCGTACAGGAGATATTGACCCAGCTATCATTCCTTACTTAATGCAATATACAGAGGACTTTAACACGCCTGAAGATATTAGTCGAGTCCTTAATCGTGAATCAGGCCTTATGGGTGTTTCAGGCAAATCTAGTGATATGCGAGATGTGATTGCTGCTATGGAAGAAGGGGACCACGATGCCACTTTGGCTTATGAAATGTATGTTGACCGTATCCAAAAACATATCGGCCAATACCTTGCGGTCCTAAATGGAGCAGATGCTATTATCTTCACAGCAGGTATCGGTGAAAATGCTGCAAACGTACGTGAAGATGTTATTTCAGGTATCTCTTGGTTTGGTTGTGATGTTGACCCAGAAAAGAACGTCTTTGGTGTGACAGGAGACATCTCAACAGAGGCAGCGAAGATTCGTGTCTTGGTTATTCCAACAGATGAAGAGCTAGTTATTGCCCGTGACGTTGAACGCTTGAAAAAATAAGTAAAACTAGTAAAAATATTCCGTACAAGGAGTTGGGAAAGAGATTTTTCCAGCTTCTTTTTCTGATGAAATTGTGCAAAACCTTGCTATGATTGGCTTTTTTGAAAAATATGGTATAATAGTAGTAATTTAATAGATGGAGTTGAGTTTTGAAGAAAAACTTTCGTGTAAAAAGAGAGAAAGATTTTAAGGCGATTTTCAAGGAGGGAACAAGTTTTGCTAACCGCAAATTTGTTGTCTACCAACTAGAAAACCAGAAAAACCATTTTCGAGTAGGTCTATCAGTTAGCAAAAAACTTGGGAATGCCGTCACTAGAAATCAAATCAAGCGACGAATTAGGCATATTATCCAGAATGCAAAAGGGAGTCTGGTAGAAGATGTCGACTTTGTTGTCATTGCTCGAAAAGGGGTCGAAATCTTGGGATACGCAGAGATGGAGAAAAATCTACTCCACGTATTAAAATTATCAAAGATTTACCAGGAAGGAAATGGGAGTGAAAAAGAAACTACAGTTGGCTAGTTTGCTAGGACTGTCTCTATTGATAATGACAGCCTGTGCAACAAATGGGACAACTAGCGATATCACAGCCGATTCGGCTGATTTTTGGAGTAAATTTGTTTACTTCTTTGCGGAAATCATTCGCTTTTTATCGTTTGATATCAGTATCGGAGTGGGGATTATTCTCTTTACGGTCTTGATTCGTACACTGCTTTTGCCAGTCTTTCAAGTGCAAATGGTGGCTTCTAGAAAAATGCAGGAAGCTCAACCACGCATTAAGGCGCTTCGAGAACAATATCCGGGTCGAGATATGGAAAGCAGAACCAAGCTAGAGCAAGAAATGCGTAAAGTCTTTAAAGAAATGGGTGTCAGACAGTCAGATTCTCTTTGGCCGATTTTGATTCAGATGCCGGTTATCTTGGCCTTGTTCCAAGCTCTATCAAGAGTTGACTTTTTAAAGACAGGTCATTTCTTATGGATTAACCTTGGTGGTGTGGATACAACCCTTGTTCTTCCGATTTTAGCGGCAGTATTTACCTTTTTAAGTACTTGGCTGTCTAATAAAGCCTTGTCTGAGCGTAATGGCGCTACGACTGCGATGATGTATGGGATTCCAGTCTTAATCTTTGTCTTTGGGGTTTATGCTCCGAGCGGAGTCGCTCTCTACTGGGCAGTGTCCAATGCTTATCAAGTCTTGCAAACCTATTTCTTGAATAATCCATTCAAGATTATCGCAGAGCGGGAGGCCGTAGTACAAGCACAAAAAGATTTGGAAAATAGAAAAAGAAAAGCCAAGAAAAAGGCTCAGAAAACGAAATAATAAGGAGGAATCTGGTAATGGTAGTATTTACAGGTTCAACTGTTGAAGAAGCAATCCAGAAAGGATTGGAAGAATTAAATATTCCAAGGATGAAAGCTCACATCAAAGTCATTTCTCGTGAAAAAAATGGATTTCTTGGTTTATTTGGTAAAAAACCAGCCCAGGTTGATATTGAAGCTATTAGTGAAACAACTGTCATTAAAGCAAATCAACAAGCTATAAAGGGTGTTCCTAAAGAAGTCAATGAAAAAAATGAACCAGTTAAAACAGTCAGTCAAGCAACCGTTGATTTGGGGCATGTTGTAGAAGCAATTAAAAAGATTGAAGAAGAAGGCCAAGGGGTTTCTGATGAAGTCAAGGCTGAAATCTTGAAAAATGAAAAACATGCAAGCACTATCTTAGAAGAAACTGGGCATATTGAGATTTTAAATGAATTACAGCTTGAAGAAGCTGGTTTCGGAGAAGAAGTAGAAACTCCTATTGTCGAGACTCAAGCTGAACAAACTGAAAGTCAAGAATTAGAAGATCTGGGCTTAAAAGTTGAACCGAGTTTTGACATTGAACAAGTAGCTACGGAAGTCACGACTTATGTCCAAACAATCATTGATGATATGGACGTTGAGGCGACGATTTCAAATGATTATAACCGTCGTAGCATCAATTTACAAATTGATACCAATGAGCCAGGTCGTATTATCGGTTACCATGGTAAAGTTTTGAAGGCCTTACAACTATTGGCTCAAAATTATCTTTACAACCGCTATTCAAGAACCTTCTACATTACTATTAATGTCAATGATTACGTTGAACATCGTGCAGAAGTCTTGCAGACCTATGCTCAAAAATTGGCGACTCGTGTTTTAGAAGAAGGACGCAGTCATCAGACAGATCCAATGTCAAATAGCGAACGCAAGATTATCCATCGTATTATTTCACGTATGGATGGCGTGACCAGTTACTCTGAAGGTGATGAGCCAAATCGTTATGTTGTCGTAGATACAGAATAAGTAAAATCAGGGTTATCCTGATTTTTTGCTAGCTGGAGGAGATTAAATTAATGTTGAATAAGATAAGAGACTATTTAGACTTTGCTGATTTGCAGTACCGTAATCCTGATAAGGCGGGAGCAGAGCGAGAGAAAATGCTGGAATTGCGCCACAAAGGCCAAGAGGCTCGAAAGGCTTTTACAGAACTGGCTAAAGCCTTTCAAGCAAGTCATCCAGAATGGCAACTCCAACAGACTAGCCAGTGGATGAATCAGGCGCAACGTTTACGACCACATTTTTGGGTTTATCTACAGAGAGACGGACAAGTAACAGAACCTATGTTGGCTCTTCGTTTGTATGGGACATCTACTGACTTTGGAATTTCCTTAGAGGTCAGTTTCATCGAGCGTAAGAAAGATGAGCGAACTCTAGGCAAGCAGGCCAAAGTTTTAAAAGTTCCAACCGTTGAAGGTGTTTATTATCTAGTCTACTCTGATGGTCAAAGTCAACGGTGGGAGGCGAACGAAGAAAATCGTCAAATTTTAAGAAATAAACTATCCAATCAGGAAGTCCGAAAAGTGTTAGTTAAAATAGATGTCCCTATAACAGAGAATTCATCTGAAGAAGAAATCGTAGAAGCCCTACTGAAATCTTATGATAAAATTCTTCCATTTTATCTAGCTACGAGAAACTAAGCTAATCATTAAAATATCATAAATCATACAGTCCAAGAGTGAACAGTCCGCTGTGTAATTCTTGGTCTTTTTGTTTACGCTTTCAAATTATATAATAAACCTACAAAAACAATTCAAAAGGAGAACAATTATGGAAGTCATTTCAAGTGTTCTAAATTGGTTTTCTAGCAATATTTTGCAGAATCCCGCATTTTTCGTAGGTTTATTGGTGTTGATAGGATACGCACTTTTGAAAAAAACTGCCCACGACGTTTTCTCAGGGTTTGTTAAAGCAACAGTAGGGTATATGTTGCTCAATGTGGGTGCAGGTGGTTTGGTTACAACCTTCCGTCCGATCTTAGCAGCCCTTAACTACAAATTCCAAATTGGTGCAGCGGTTATCGACCCTTACTTTGGACTTGCTGCAGCAAACAACAAAATTGCAGCAGAGTTTCCAGATTTTGTTGGAACTGCAACTACAGCTCTATTGATTGGTTTCGGAATAAATATCTTGCTCGTAGCTCTTCGCAAGATCACGAAGGTAAGAACCCTCTTTATTACTGGTCACATCATGGTACAACAAGCTGCAACAGTATCTCTTATGGTTCTATTCTTAGTACCACAATTGCGCAATGCTTACGGTACAGCAGCGATTGGTATCATCTGTGGACTTTACTGGGCAGTTAGTTCAAATATGACTGTTGAGGCAACTCAACGCTTGACTGGTGGTGGCGGATTTGCGATTGGTCACCAACAGCAATTTGCAATCTGGTTTGTAGATAAAGTAGCAGGACGCTTTGGTAAGAAAGAAGAAAGTTTAGACAATCTTAAATTACCTAAGTTCCTCTCAATCTTCCACGATACAGTTGTTGCATCTGCTACCTTGATGCTCGTATTCTTCGGAGCCATTCTTTTAATCTTGGGTCCAGACATTATGTCTAATAAAGAAGTCATCACTTCAGGAACTCTATTCAATCCTGCTAAACAAGATTTCTTTATGTACATTATTCAAACAGCCTTTACCTTCTCAGTTTACTTGTTCGTTTTGATGCAAGGTGTCCGCATGTTCGTATCTGAGTTGACAAACGCCTTCCAAGGTATTTCAAACAAATTGTTGCCAGGCTCATTCCCAGCGGTTGACGTTGCAGCTTCTTATGGATTTGGTTCTCCAAACGCTGTCTTGTCAGGATTTGCCTTTGGTTTGATTGGTCAATTGATCACAATTGTCTTGCTCATCGTCTTTAAAAATCCGATTCTTATTATTACAGGATTTGTACCAGTGTTCTTTGACAATGCAGCCATTGCGGTCTACGCTGATAAACGCGGTGGATGGAAAGCGGCTGTTATCCTATCCTTCATCTCAGGTGTTCTCCAAGTTGCTTTAGGAGCTCTCTGTGTAGCTCTTCTTGATTTAGCATCTTATGGTGGTTACCATGGAAATATCGACTTTGAATTCCCATGGCTTGGATTTGGATATATCTTCAAATACCTTGGTATTGTTGGTTATGTACTTGTGTGTCTCTTCTTGCTTGTTATTCCTCAACTTCAATTTGCCAAAGCAAAAGATAAAGAGAAATATTACAACGGTGCAGTTCAAGAAGAAGCTTAGTATCTAGAAAAGGAGAAATAAAATGGTTAAAGTATTAGCAGCGTGCGGAAATGGAATGGGTTCATCAATGGTTATCAAGATGAAGGTTGAAAATGCTCTCCGTAAGCTTAATCAAACAGATTTTACAGTCAATTCATGCAGTGTTGGTGAAGCAAAAAGTTTGGCAGCAGGTTATGATATTGTAATTGCATCCCTTCATTTAATTCACGAATTGGATGGACGTACAAATGGCAAATTAATTGGCTTGGATAATTTGATGGATGATAGAGAAATTACTGAAAAGCTGAGTCTAGCACTGGAGTAGCAGATTGGGGAGGAAACATCCTCCCTTGTTTATATAAGGAGGCAAATATGAATTTAAAACAAGCATTGATTGAAAACGATTCGATTAGACTAGGATTAGAGGCTACGGACTGGAAAGAAGCAGTCAAGGTAGCGGTAGATCCCTTGATTGAAAGTGGGGCTATTTTACCAGAGTATTATGATGCAATTATTGAATCGACTGAAGAATATGGTCCCTACTATATCTTAATGCCAGGGATGGCTATGCCCCATGCTAGACCAGAGGCAGGAGTACAGCGAGACGCCTTTTCACTTATCACTTTGAAACAACCAGTTGTCTTTTCGGATGGAAAAGAAGTATCTGTCTTATTAGCTTTGGCCGCTACAAGTTCAAAGATTCACACAAGTGTAGCTATTCCACAAATTATTGCCTTATTTGAATTAGAAGATTCTATCGCACGTTTACAGGCTTGCCAGACTAAAGAAGACGTCTTGGCCATGATTGAAGAATCTAAGGATAGCCCTTATCTCGAAGGATTGGATTTGGAAAGTTAGAAAGAGGAATAAAGAGATGACAAAAAGAATACCTAATTTACAAGTTGCATTAGACCATTCAGACTTGCAAGGAGCGATTAAAGCAGCTGTTTCTGTTGGTCATGAAGTAGATATTGTTGAAGCTGGAACTGTCTGCTTGCTTCAAGTTGGAAGTGAGCTGGTTGAAGTCTTGCGAAGCCTTTTCCCAGATAAGATTATTGTGGCAGACACAAAATGTGCCGATGCTGGTGGAACAGTTGCCAAAAATAATGCCGTTCGTGGAGCAGATTGGATGACTTGTATCTGTTGTGCAACCATCCCTACTATGGAAGCAGCTCTAAAGGCTATCAAAGCTGAACGTGGAGAGCGAGGCGAAATCCAGATTGAACTTTATGGAGATTGGACTTTTGAACAAGCTCAGCTTTGGCTAGATGCTGGGATCTCGCAAGCTATCTATCACCAATCTCGTGATGCCCTTCTTGCTGGTGAAACTTGGGGCGAAAAAGATCTTAATAAGGTTAAAAAACTCATCGATATGGGCTTCCGTGTTTCTGTAACAGGTGGTCTAGATGTAGATACTCTCAAACTTTTTGAAGGTGTTGATGTCTTTACCTTTATCGCAGGTCGTGGAATTACAGAGGCTGCGGATCCAGCAGGAGCAGCGCGTGCCTTCAAGGATGAAATCAAACGAATTTGGGGGTAAACCATGGCACGTCCGATTGGAATTTACGAAAAGGCAACCCCGATACACTTTACTTGGCTAGAACGTTTAAATTTTGCTAAGGAGTTAGGCTTTGATTTTGTCGAGATGTCTATTGATGAACGTGACGAGCGTTTAGCAAGACTTGACTGGAGCAAGGAAGAACGCTTGGAAGTTGTCAAAGCTATCTATGAAACAGGTGTCCGTATTCCGTCTATCTGTTTCTCAGGTCATCGTCGCTACCCATTGGGATCAAATGATCCAGTTCTAGAGGAAAAATCTCTGGAACTCATGAAAAAATGTATCGAATTAGCCCAAGACTTGGGAGTTCGTACTATTCAATTAGCTGGTTACGACGTTTACTATGAGGAAAAGTCACCCCAGACACGCCAACGTTTTATCAAAAATTTGAGAAAAGCTTGTGACTGGGCTGAAGAAGCTCAGGTGGTACTTGCTATTGAAATTATGGATGATCCTTTCATCAATAGCATCGAAAAATACTTGGCTGTAGAAAAAGAGATTGACTCTCCCTACCTCTTTGTATACCCAGATATTGGGAATGTGTCTGCATGGCATAATGATGTATACAGTGAATTTTATCTTGGTCATCATGCCATCGCGGCTCTCCATCTCAAGGATACTTATGCAGTGACAGAAAGTTCAAAGGGCCAATTCCGAGATGTACTTTTTGGGCAAGGTTGTGTCAAATGGGAAGAAGCTTTCGATATTTTAAAGCAAACCAATTATAATGGACCTTTCCTAATCGAAATGTGGTCTGAAAATTGTGAAACGGTAGAAGAAACACGCGCAGCCATTCAAGAGGCGCAAGCTTTTCTCTATCCACTAATTAAGAAAGCAGGTTTGATGTAAGATGAATCAAGTAATTAATGCTATGCGTAAACGAGTCTGTGATGCCAATCAATCATTGCCAAAACATGGACTTGTCAAATTTACCTGGGGTAATGTATCTGAAGTCAATCGCGAACTCGGTGTCATTGTTATCAAACCATCAGGTGTAGATTATGACGAATTGACACCTGAAAACATGGTGGTGACTGACCTAGATGGTAAGGTTCTAGAAGGAGATTTAAGACCATCTTCTGACCTTCCAACTCATGTGCAGTTATATAAGGCTTGGTCAGAAATTGCTAGTGTGGTCCACACCCATTCGACAGAAGCCGTTGGTTGGGCTCAGGCTGGACGTGATATTCCTTTCTATGGAACAACCCATGCTGATTATTTCTACGGTTCAATCCCTTGCGCCCGTAGTTTGACCAAGGATGAAGTAGAAGTAGCTTATGAAAAAGATACTGGGCTGGTTATCGTAGAAGAGTTTGAACGTCGTGGTCTCAACCCTGTTGAAGTTCCAGGGATTGTCGTACGCAATCACGGTCCATTCACCTGGGGCAAAAATCCAGAGAATGCTGTTTATCACTCAGTTGTACTAGAGGAAGTATCAAAGATGAATCGTTTCACAGAACAGATTAATCCAAGGGTTGAACCTGCTCCTCAGTACATCCTAGAAAAACACTACCAACGTAAGCATGGACCAAATGCTTATTATGGTCAAAAGAAATAAGAAAATGAATTGAAAAGAGGCTGGGACCTTTCGATCCAAGCCTCGCTTTTGTAATTGTAAGTATTCATTATTAAGAGACTACTGTTGATAGTTGAAATGCGTTAGTGAATGTGATACTATTATAAAGTTGTTTTCAAGGCAGTTGATTGATAGAGGGGGATGAAATATGGTGTTAGATAAGGCGAGCTGCGACTTGCTTCAATATTTGATAAATCAAGAGACGTCCAAAACGATCATGGCCATTTCAAAAGATCTGGCTCAATCTCGAAGAAAAATCTACTATCACATTGATAAAATCAATGCTGCTCTAGGTGACGAGGCACTTCACATCATTAGTATTCCACGAATCGGTATTCATTTAACTGAAGAGCAGAGAGATGCTGGTTGTAAACTATTATCAGAAGTAGATTCGTACGATTATATCATGAGTGCGCATGAACGTATGATGATGATGTTACTGTGGATAGGTATTTCTAAAGAACGTATTACGATTGAAAAATTGATGGAGTTAACAGAGGTGTCTAGGAATACGGTTCTCAATGATTTAAATACTATTCGCTACCAACTGACCTTGGAGCAGTATCAGGTGACCTTGCAAGTTAGCAAATCGCAGGGTTATTACCTTCATGCCCATCCTCTCAACAAAATTCAGTATCTTCAATCGCTTTTATATCACATCTTTATGGAGGAAAATGCAACGTTTATTGCCATCTTAGAAGATAAGATGAAAGAGAGACTAGAGGATGAGTATTTTCTTTCTGTTGAGATGCATCAATTTTTTAAGGAACAGGTTCCCCTGGTTGAACAAGATTTAGGAAAGAAAATAAACCATCATGAAGTCACCTTTATGTTACAGGTGCTTCCTTATTTGCTGTTGAGTTGTAATAATGTGGTGCGGTATCAGGAACGGCATCAGGAGATAGAAAAAGAGTTCTCCTTGATAAGAAAACGAATTGAGTATCAAGTGTCCAAGAAATTAGAATGGAGATTGAGAACAAGGATGATTTGTTACGAAATTTGATGATCCACTGTAAGGCCTTGTTATTTAGAAAAACTTATGGTATTTTTTCTAAAAATCCTCTAACAAAACAAATTCGATCCAAGTATGGAGAATTATTTTTAGTCACTAGAAAATCTGCGGAAATTTTAGAAGGAGCATGGTTTATTCGGCTAACAGATGATGATATCGCCTATTTGACGATTCATATTGGAGGATTTTTAAAGTATACACCATCGTCTCAAAAAAATATGAAAAAAATTTATCTCGTTTGTGATGAAGGTGTCGGGGTTTCGAAACTTTTGCTGAAGCAATGTCGACTTTATCTGCCGAATGAGCAAATTGATGCCGTATTTACTACAGAACAATTTAAGAGTGTAGAAGATATTGCACAGGTTGATGTAGTGATTACCACTAATGATGATCTAGATAGCAAATTTCCTGTTTTGAAGGTCAATCCTATACTTGAAGCAGAAGATATTTTAAAAATGATAGACTATCTCAAAAACAAGGTGTTTCGCAATAATAGCAACAGTTTCAGCGAAAGTCTATCTAGTCTTATCTCGTCCTATATTGTGGATAGGCAGCTAGCCAGTAATTTTCAGGAAGAAGTACAAACACTCATCAATCAAGAACTAGTAGTTCAAGCTTTTTTAGAAGATATGTAAAGGACAGTCCAATGATGAACACAAACATGTGTTTTTCTTGGTCTTTTTTAGTGTTTTGAAGGGTGGTATACTAATCTCAAAGATAATAAATATATCCAAAGGAGATAACATATGCCAAATGTAAAAGAGATTACAAGAGAATCATGGATTTTAGCTACTTTCCCAGAGTGGGGAACATGGTTGAACGAAGAAATCGAAGAGGAAGTCGTTCCTGAAGGCAACTTTTCCATGTGGTGGCTAGGAAACTGCGGTGTATGGATTAAGACACCAGGCGGAGCCAATGTGGTTATGGACTTGTGGTCAAACCGTGGGAAATCAACTAAGAAAGTAAAAGACATGGTCTGGGGACACCAAATGGCCAATATGGCTGGTGTACGCAAACTTCAACCAAACTTGCGCGTGCAACCAATGGTTATTGACCCATTTGCAATCAATGAACTGGACTACTACTTGGTTTCTCACTTCCATAGTGACCATATTGACATCAATACAGCGGCTGCGATTGTCAACAATCCAAAACTCGACCATGTGAAATTTGTCGGACCTTACGAATGTGGTGAAATCTGGAAAAAATGGGGTGTGCCAGAAGAGCGCATCATCGTTATCAAACCGGGTGAAAGTTTTGAATTTAAAGACATTAAAGTCACAGCCGTTGAATCATTCGACCGTACTTGCTTGGTTACTTTGCCAGTCGAAGGTGCCAAAGAAAACGACGACAACTTGAAAGGTCTGCCAGTGACAGACGAAGAAATGGCTCGTAAGGCTGTCAACTACGTCTTTGAAACTCCGGGCGGAACTATTTACCACGGGGCTGATTCTCACTTCTCAAACTACTTTGCAAAACACGGAAAAGACTTTGATATTGATGTTGCCATTAACAACTACGGGGACAACCCAATCGGTATCCAAGATAAGATGACGTCTATCGATTTGCTTCGTATGGCTGAAAATCTGCGCGCCAAAGTTATCATCCCAGTTCACTACGATATTTGGTCTAACTTTATGGCTTCAACCGACGAAATCCTTGCCCTTTGGAAAATGCGTAAGGAACGCTTGCAATATCAATTCCACCCATTCATCTGGGAAGTTGGTGGCAAGTACACTTATCCGCAAGATAAGGATAGAATTGAGTACCACCACCCACGTGGATTTGACGACTGCTTCGAGCACGACTCTAATATCCAATTCAAGGCTCTGCTCTAATTATTTGAGAAGATTTGGAAGGGATTTGCCTTGCTAGTCCAAATAGATTTTCAATAGCTATAAAACACGTAAATAAGATTATCCGTATGTTGCTATATGCGGATAATTTTCATATAATAGAAATAGATAGAAAATGCGCGAGGTACTTGCCTTGTTGTCAAATATGAAAGGAAACTCTATGTCAAATTTATCTGTTAATGCAATTCGTTTCTTAGGTATTGACGCCATCAATAAAGCCAACTCAGGTCACCCAGGTGTGGTTATGGGAGCGGCTCCGATGGCTTATAGCCTCTTTACAAAACAACTTCGTATCAATCCAGCTCAGCCAAACTGGATCAACCGTGATCGCTTTATTCTTTCAGCAGGACATGGTTCAATGCTACTTTATGCCCTTCTTCACCTTTCTGGTTTTGAAGATGTCAGCATGGATGAAATTAAGAGCTTCCGTCAATGGGGTTCAAAAACACCAGGTCACCCAGAATTTGGTCATACAGCAGGGATTGATGCTACAACAGGCCCTCTAGGTCAAGGGATTTCAACTGCTACTGGTTTTGCCCAGGCAGAACGTTTCTTGGCAGCCAAATATAACCGCGAAGGCTATAATATCTTTGACCACTATACTTATGTTATCTGTGGAGACGGAGACTTGATGGAAGGTGTCTCAAGCGAGGCGGCTTCATACGCAGGGTTGCAAAAACTAGACAAGTTGGTTGTTCTTTATGATTCAAATGACATCAACTTGGATGGTGAGACAAAGGATTCCTTTACAGAAAGTGTTCGTGATCGTTACAATGCTTACGGTTGGCATACAGCCTTGGTTGAAGATGGAACAGACTTGGAAGCTATCCATGCTGCTATCGAAGCAGCTAAAGCTTCAGGTAAACCATCTTTGATTGAAGTGAAGACTGTCATTGGATATGGTTCTCCAAACAAACAAGGAACTAATGCTGTACACGGTGCCCCTCTTGGAGCAGATGAGACTGCAGCAACTCGTCAAGCTCTTGGTTGGGACTACGAACCATTTGAAATTCCAGAACAAGTTTATGCTGATTTCAAAGAACATGTTGCAGACCGTGGTGCATCAGCTTATCAAGCTTGGACAAAACTAGTTGCTGATTATAAAGAAGCTCACCCAGAACTGGCTGCAGAAGTAGAAGCTATTATCGATGGACGTGATCCAGTTGAAGTGACTCCAGCAGACTTCCCAGCTTTAGAAAATGGCTTCTCACAAGCAACTCGTAACTCAAGTCAGGATGCCTTGAACGTTGTAGCGGCTAAGTTGCCGACCTTCTTAGGTGGATCAGCTGACCTTGCTCACTCAAACATGACTTATATCAAGACTGATGGACTTCAAGACGATGCCAATCGCTTGAACCGTAACATTCAGTTTGGTGTTCGTGAATTTGCCATGGGAACGATCTTGAACGGGATGGCCCTTCACGGTGGACTTCGTGTATACGGTGGAACTTTCTTCGTCTTCTCTGACTATGTGAAGGCAGCTGTCCGCTTGTCAGCTTTGCAAGGACTTCCTGTGACTTATGTCTTTACCCACGATTCAATCGCAGTTGGGGAAGACGGTCCAACTCATGAACCAGTTGAGCATTTAGCAGGTCTTCGTGCCATGCCAAATCTGAATGTTTTCCGTCCAGCAGATGCGCGTGAAACGCAAGCAGCTTGGTACCTTGCAGTGACAAGCGAAAAAACACCAACTGCCCTTGTCTTGACACGTCAAAACTTGACTGTTGAAGAAGGAACAGACTTCGACAAGGTTGCTAAAGGTGCTTATGTTGTCTATGAAAATGCAGCAGACTTTGATACCATCTTGATTGCGACAGGTTCAGAGGTTAATCTTGCTGTCTCAGCTGCCAAAGAATTGGCTAGTCAAGGCGCAAAAGTTCGTGTAGTCAGCATGCCATCTACAGATGTCTTTGATAAACAAGATGCAGCTTACAAGGAAGAAATTCTTCCAAATGCAGTTCGCCGTCGTGTTGCAGTCGAAATGGGTGCAAGTCAAAACTGGTACAAATATGTTGGACTAGATGGTGCTGTTCTCGGTATTGATACCTTTGGAGCCTCTGCCCCAGCACCAAAAGTATTGGCAGAATATGGCTTTACAGTTGAAAATCTTGTAAAAGTCGTTCAAAACTTGAAATAATCCTAAAAATCAGGGCGCAAGCTCTGGTTTTCTTATTAGAAAAGCAAGGTACAATCTTGTAAAAGTAGCTGAAATTTGATATAGTAGTCCTATGTAAAAGACAAAGGAGAAGAAAATGAATCCAAATTATACATTTTTAATTATGCTTGTAGCGATGTTGGGCTTGATGTTCTTTATGCAACGCTCTCAAAAGAAACAAGCACAAAAACGTATGGAAAGCTTAAATAAACTGCAAAAAGGCTATGAAGTGATTACAATCGGTGGACTTTACGGAACAGTCGATGAAGTAGATACTGAGAAGAGAACGATTGTTCTTGATGTAGATGGAGTTTACTTGACTTTTGAACTAGCTGCTATCAAGACCGTATTACCGCTGAAAGAAACAGCTTCACTAGAAGGCGCAATTGAAAAATAAGACGGGATTACTAACTCCCGTTTTTCTATAAAAGAAAGGAAATGGGATGAAAAAACTAGTCTTTGTCTGTCTGGGGAATATTTGCCGTAGTCCTATGGCTGAGTTTGTTATGAAATCAATGACAGATAATTATGAAATCCAAAGTCGAGCGACTTCTTCTTGGGAACATGGCAATCCGATTCATAAGGGAACTCAAGGGATTTTTCAACAGTATGAGATTCCTTATGATAAAGGCAAGACATCGCTTCAGATTAGTAAGGAAGATTTTGAAGCCTTTGATTATATTATCGGAATGGACGCTTCAAATGTTTCTGACCTACGTCAGATGTGTCCAGTAGACTGTCAAGATAAGATTTACTCATTTGCATCTGAAAGTGTTCCAGATCCTTGGTATACAGGAGATTTTGAGGAAACCTATCAGCGTGTTCAAGAGGGGTGTCAAGCATGGTTAGAACGTTTAGAGAAGGAGAGTGAAGATGGAAAATCTTAAGAATTTTTACGAAAAGTATCGTGTCTATCTGACTCGTCCACGTTTAGAGCTTTTGGCAGTAGTTACCATTGTTTTTTGTGCCGTACTCGTCTTTTTTCTAAATATTCCCGGAAAAGGCGTTCTAAAGCTTGATAATGGAACCATTGTTTACGACGGCAGTCTTGTACGTGGTAAAATGAATGGCCAAGGAACCATTACCTTCCAAAATGGGGACCAATATACAGGTGGTTTCAACAATGGAGCCTTCAACGGAAAAGGTACCTTTCAATCTAAAGAAGGCTGGACCTACGAAGGCGATTTTGTAAATGGTCAGGCTGAAGGAAAAGGAAAACTAACAACAGAACAAGAAGTTGTTTATGAAGGGACTTTTAAACAAGGCGTTTTTCAACAAAAATAAAGCCTCCTTATCAAAGGAGGTATTGTTAGAATCTCGAAGTAAGCGCTTACCTGTAAATTCCTTTCTTTCCAAGCCCCCCTTCCAAGTAAGTTTGTGAAATAAAAAAATATTTGAAATAAATTTCACAAACTTTAAAGAAAAACTTGATAAGTAAAGAAAATGAGAAAAAATTCACAAACAATAAAAAAATCTTTGTGAAATGTTTATGAAACTGTTTACAAAGTTAAAATAATGCGTTATAATAAACTTGTGAAAAAATTAACAAAGGATATCAATCCTTGAAAGCTATGGAGGAAAATATGGCTGATAAAAAAACTGTGACACCAGAGGAAAAGAAACTCGCTGCTGAAAAGCATGTCGATGGCTTGGTGCAAAAAGCTTTAGTTGCTCTTGAAGAAATGCGTAAACTCGACCAAGATCAGGTCGACTACATCGTAGCTAAAGCGTCAGTGGCAGCTTTGGATGCCCACGGAGAATTGGCTTTACATGCCTTTGAAGAAACAGGACGTGGTGTATTTGAAGATAAAGCAACTAAGAACTTGTTTGCTTGTGAACACGTAGTAAACAATATGCGCCACACTAAAACAGTTGGCGTTATCGAAGAAGACGATGTGACAGGATTGACCCTCATCGCTGAACCGGTCGGTGTTGTCTGTGGTATCACCCCTACAACAAACCCGACATCAACAGCAATCTTTAAGGCATTGATTTCATTGAAGACACGTAATCCAATCGTCTTTGCCTTCCACCCATCAGCTCAAGAATCATCAGCTCACGCAGCTCAAATCGTTCGTGATGCTGCGATTAAAGCAGGTGCTCCTGAAAACTGTGTACAGTGGATTACTGAACCATCTATGGAAGCAACTAGTGCGCTTATGAACCACGAAGGTATTGCAACAATCCTTGCAACAGGTGGTAATGCCATGGTTAAAGCGGCTTACTCATGTGGTAAACCAGCTCTTGGGGTAGGTGCCGGAAACGTTCCAGCTTATGTTGAAAAATCAGCTAACATCCGCCAGGCTGCACACGATATCGTCATGTCTAAATCATTTGACAACGGTATGGTCTGTGCATCTGAACAAGCGGTTATCATTGATAAAGAAATTTACGATGAATTTGTAGCAGAGTTCAAATCTTACCACACTTACTTTGTAAACAAGAAAGAAAAAGCTCTTCTTGAAGAGTTCTGCTTTGGCGTGAAAGCAAACAGCAAAAACTGTGCTGGTGCGAAATTGAACGCTGACATCGTTGGTAAGCCAGCAACTTGGATTGCTGAACAAGCTGGATTTACAGTTCCAGAAGGAACAAACATTCTTGCTGCAGAATGTAAAGAAGTTGGTGAAAATGAGCCATTGACTCGTGAAAAATTGTCACCAGTTATCGCAGTTTTGAAATCTGAAAGCCGTGAAGATGGTATTGCCAAAGCTCGTCAAATGGTTGAATTTAACGGTCTTGGGCACTCAGCAGCCATCCACACAGCTGATGAAGAATTGACTAAAGAATTTGGTAAAGCTGTTAAAGCTATTCGTGTTATCTGTAACTCACCTTCTACTTTCGGTGGTATCGGGGACGTTTACAATGCCTTCTTGCCATCATTGACACTCGGATGTGGTTCTTACGGACGTAACTCAGTTGGGGATAACGTTAGTGCCATTAACCTCTTGAATATCAAAAAAGTCGGAAGACGGAGAAATAACATGCAATGGATGAAACTTCCTTCAAAAACATACTTTGAACGTGATTCAATTCAATACCTTCAAAAATGTCGTGACGTTGAACGTGTCATGATCGTTACTGACCATGCCATGGTAGAGCTTGGTTTCCTTGATCGTATCATCGAACAACTTGACCTTCGTCGCAATAAGGTTGTTTACCAAATCTTTGCTGATGTAGAACCAGATCCAGATATCACTACAGTTGAACGTGGTACTGAAATCATGCGTGCCTTCAAACCAGATACAATCATCGCTCTCGGTGGTGGTTCACCAATGGATGCTGCTAAAGTAATGTGGCTCTTCTATGAACAACCAGAAGTGGACTTCCGTGACCTTGTTCAAAAATTCATGGATATCCGTAAACGTGCCTTCAAATTCCCATTGCTTGGTAAGAAGACTAAATTCATCGCGATCCCAACTACATCTGGTACAGGATCTGAAGTAACGCCATTTGCCGTTATCTCTGATAAAGCAAACAACCGTAAATACCCAATCGCTGACTACTCATTGACACCAACTGTGGCAATCGTAGACCCTGCCTTAGTATTGACAGTTCCTGGATTTGTAGCTGCTGATACTGGTATGGACGTATTGACTCACGCAACTGAAGCTTACGTATCACAAATGGCTAGCGACTACACTGACGGTCTTGCGCTTCAAGCTATCAAACTTGTATTCGAAAACCTTGAAAGCTCAGTTAAGAATGCAGATTTCCATTCACGTGAGAAAATGCATAACGCTTCAACAATCGCTGGTATGGCCTTTGCCAATGCCTTCTTAGGTATTTCTCACTCAATGGCCCATAAGATTGGTGCGCAATTCCACACAATCCACGGTCGTACAAATGCAATCTTGCTCCCATACGTTATCCGCTACAACGGTACACGTCCAGCTAAGACAGCAACATGGCCTAAGTACAACTACTACCGTGCAGATGAGAAGTACCAAGACATCGCTCGTATGCTTGGACTTCCAGCTTCTACTCCAGAAGAAGGTGTGGAATCTTACGCAAAAGCTGTCTACGAACTTGGTGAGCGCGTAGGTATCCAGATGAACTTCAAAGCACAAGGTATCGACGAAAAAGAATGGAAAGAACATTCACGTGAATTGGCCTTCCTTGCTTACGAAGACCAATGTTCACCTGCTAACCCACGCCTTCCAATGGTTGACCATATGCAAGAAATCATCGAAGATTCTTACTATGGCTACAAAGAAAGACCAGGACGCCGTAAATAATTGTTATCAGCCTAGAGGCAGGAATTTCCTGTCTCTTTTTTGTAAAATTGGAAGATTGAAAATAATTTTTAGCTTTTCTATTTTCACTTTTCATTTTAAAAGGAAACCGGTAAATGACTAGGTAGACAAAGAAAGACAGCAGTATAGGCTTTCAAAGGAGAAAGAAAAATAAGTGAGGTGTAGACAAAAAACAACGCCCGTACTTGCAATTCAACTCAAATAGTTATATAATAGGTTTGTTGAAAGGTGATTTGTAGTGATTCAAGTTACTCTTTTCACAATAAAAATTTCATGATTTTCATAAGGAGGAAATCACTAATGGTAGTTAAAGTTGGTATTAACGGTTTCGGACGTATCGGTCGTCTTGCTTTCCGCCGTATCCAAAACGTAGAAGGTGTTGAAGTTACTCGCATCAACGACCTTACAGATCCAGTTATGCTTGCACACTTGTTGAAATATGACACAACTCAAGGTCGTTTCGACGGAACTGTGGAAGTTAGAGAAGGTGGATTTGAAGTTAACGGTAAATTCATCCGTGTTTCTGCTGAACGTGATCCAGAACAAATCGACTGGGCTAACGACGGTGTAGAAATCGTTCTTGAAGCTACTGGTTTCTTTGCTAAGAAAGCAGCTGCTGAAAAACACTTGCACCCAGGTGGAGCTAAGAAAGTTGTTATTACTGCTCCTGGTGGAAACGACGTTAAAACAGTTGTATTCAACACTAACCACGATGTTCTTGACGGTACTGAAACAGTTATCTCAGGTGCTTCATGTACTACAAACTGCTTGGCTCCTATGGCTAAAGCTCTTCAAGACAACTTTGGTGTTGTTGAAGGATTGATGACTACTATCCACGCTTACACTGGTGACCAAATGATCCTTGACGGACCACACCGTGGTGGTGACCTTCGCCGTGCTCGCGCTGGTGCTGCAAACATCGTTCCTAACTCAACTGGTGCTGCAAAAGCTATCGGTCTTGTAATTCCAGAATTGAACGGTAAGCTTGACGGATCTGCACAACGCGTTCCAACTCCAACTGGATCAGTTACTGAATTGGTAGCTGTTCTTGAAAAGAACGTTACTGTTGATGAAGTGAACGCAGCTATGAAAGCAGCTTCAAACGAATCATACGGTTACACAGAAGATCCAATCGTATCTTCAGATATCGTAGGTATGTCTTACGGTTCATTGTTTGACGCAACTCAAACTAAAGTTCTTGACGTTGACGGTAAACAATTGGTTAAAGTTGTTTCATGGTACGACAACGAAATGTCATACACTGCACAACTTGTTCGTACTCTTGAATACTTCGCAAAAATCGCTAAATAATTCTTGAGTCGATAGAAAAGCAAGGCCTCTGGTCTTGCTTTTCTTATATGGAAAAATGGATGACACAATCATCCATTCTTTTTTAATTCTTTTTCAAAAGTATTTGAAAGGGTAGTGAAAGTTAGCTTCTCTAAAGTAAGTGGATGGGTAAAGGAAAGTCGAAAGGCGTGGAGCATAAGACGACTTGTCTTTGATTTACTATTATAGAGAGGATCACCCAGGATAGGAAGATCATGATGGGAAAGGTGGACACGAATCTGATGGGTTCGCCCTGTCTTTAGTTTGCAACGAACTAAGGAAGTTTTGTTTGGGAATTGCTTTAATCTGCTTACATGCGTTTCAGCATATTGCCCATTTTTTGTATCAACTATTCGTTTTCTGCGGTCATGGCGATCACGCCCAATTTTGTCCCTGAAAACAAGCTCTTTGCTGTTGATATTTCCATCAACTAGTGCCCAGTATTCCCTAGAAATCTCTTTTTTCTCCAGTAAGCGATTGAGAATAGGCAGGATAAAAGGATTTTTAGCAAAGAGAACCAAACCACTGGTTTCCATGTCCAGACGATGAACGACATAGCAGGTTTGGCCAACATAGGCACTGACATGGTTAAGAAGGGCGGTTTCGTTTGGCTGATTACCATGCGTTTTCATCCCCTCTGGTTTGTTGACAATAACTAAGTGTTGATCTTGATAAACTTCCTGAATGAGGTTTGGGTTGCCCCAAGGAATTTCTTTTTCGGGATAATCTTCCTCGTCAAAAGCCAATTGGCAAACATCTCCAGGATTTACCGTCTCGTTCCAATGAACTTCTCGCTGATTAATCAAAATGTGTTTCTTGATTCTCAAAAAATGACGGATTTTTCTAGGGATGAGGAGTTGTTCCTCAAGTAATTGCTTTACCGTCATTTGAGGTAGAGAGTCTGGTAATGTAAATGTGAATTTCATACAGATATTGTAACAAAAAAAGCCCTATTTGGATAGAAAATAGCTAAATTCTTGTCTTCCCATGATGAAGATGATAAAATAAACGCATGAAATTAGATAAATTATTTGAGAAATTTCTTTCTCTTTTTAAAAAAGAAACAAGTGAATCAGAGGATTCTGATTCTACTAGCTTACGTCGCTCTCGTAGTGATCGAAAAAAATTAGCCCAAGTAGGTCCGATTCGAAAATTCTGGCGTCGCTATCATCTAACAAAGATTGTCCTTATACTAGGTTTGAGTGCAGGTTTGCTAGTTGGAACCTATTTGTTTGCTGTAGCCAAGTCAACCAATGTCAATGATTTACAAAATGCCTTGAAAACTCGGACTATCATTTTTGACCGTGAAGAAAAAGAGGCCGGTGCCTTGTCTGGTCAAAAAGGAACTTATGTTGAATTGACTGATATCAGTAAAAATTTGCAGAATGCCGTTATTGCGACAGAAGACCGTTCTTTTTATAAAAATGACGGGATTAACTATGGTCGTTTCTTCTTGGCTATTGTAACTGCTGGTCGTTCAGGTGGTGGTTCTACTATTACCCAACAGCTGGCTAAAAACGCCTATCTGTCGCAGGATCAAACTGTTGAGAGAAAAGCGAAAGAATTTTTCCTTGCCTTAGAATTAACAAAAAAATATAGTAAGGATCAAATTCTAACCATGTACCTTAACAACGCTTATTTTGGAAATGGTGTGTGGGGTGTAGAAGATGCGAGTAAGAAATACTTTGGAGTTTCTGCGTCAGAAGTGAGTTTGGATCAAGCTGCGACTCTGGCGGGGATGCTCAAAGGACCGGAACTGTATAACCCCTTGAAATCTGTAGAAGATTCTACTAATCGTCGTGATACTGTCTTGCAAAATATGCTTGCAGCGGGTTACATTGATAAAAACCAAGAAACCGAAGCTGCAGAAGTTGATATGACTTCGCAATTGCACGATAAGTATGAAGGAAAAATTTCAGATTACCGCTATCCTTCTTATTTTGATGCGGTTGTTAATGAAGCTGTTTCCAAGTATAATCTAACAGAGGAAGAAATTGTCAATAATGGCTACCGCATTTACACAGAGCTGGACCAAAACTACCAAGCAAATATGCAGGTTGTTTATGAAAATACAGCTCTATTTCCTAGGGCAGAGGATGGAACATTTGCTCAATCAGGAAGTGTAGCTCTCGAACCGAAAACAGGGGGAGTTCGTGGAGTTGTTGGTCAGGTTGCTGGCAATGATAAAACTGGATTCCGGAATTTCAACTATGCAACTCAATCAAAACGTAGTCCTGGTTCTACAATTAAGCCTTTAGTTGTTTATACGCCAGCAGTTGAAGCAGGTTGGGCTTTGAATAAGCAATTGGATAACCATACCATGCAGTACGACAGCTATAAGGTTGATAACTATGCAGGGATCAAAACGAGTCGAGAAGTTCCTATGTATCAAGCCTTGGCAGAGTCGCTTAATCTACCTGCTGTTGCCACTGTTAATGATTTGGGCGTCGACAAGGCTTTTGAGGCAGGCGAAAAATTCGGACTCAACATGGAAAAGGTCGACCGTGTTCTTGGTGTCGCCTTGGGAAGTGGTGTCGAAACCAATCCTCTGCAAATGGCTCAAGCATATGCTGCCTTTGCAAATGAAGGTTTAATGCCTGAAGCTCATTTTATTAGTAGAATTGAAAATGCTAGTGGACAAGTTATAGCAAGCCATAAAAATTCACAAAAACGGGTGATTGATAAGTCTGTAGCTGATAAGATGACCAGTATGATGTTGGGGACATTCACCAACGGTACCGGTATTAGTTCATCGCCTGCAGATTATGTCATGGCAGGAAAAACTGGTACAACTGAAGCGGTTTTCAATCCAGAATATACAAGTGACCAGTGGGTAATTGGTTATACACCGGATGTAGTGATTAGTCACTGGCTTGGTTTCCCGACGACTGATGAAAATCACTATCTAGCAGGATCTACTTCAAACGGTGCAGCCCATGTCTTTAGAAACATTGCAAATACCATTTTACCTTATACGCCAGGAAGTACCTTTACAGTTGAAAATGCTTATAAGCAAAATGGAATTGCACCAGCCAATACAAGAAATCAAGTGCAGAGTAATGAAACGAATCAGACGGATGATACCCTTTCTGATATTAGAAGTCGTGCGCAAAATCTGGTAGATGAGGCCAGTCGTGCTATCTCGGATGCTAAAATTAAGGAAAAGGCTCAAACGATATGGGATTCGGTAGTCAATCTATTTCGTTAAGATGCTTGTCAAAGCCTAGCTTTCTTGTTATAATAGACAAGATGGAGGCGTTATGGCACTAAAAAAAGCAAGTCTAGCTTGTGCGGTTTGTGGTTCGAGAAACTATTCAATTAAGATCAGCGGAAACCCCAAGCCAACACGACTAGAAGTAAATAAATTTTGTAAACATTGTGGTAAGTACACTACACATAGAGAAACGAGATAGGAGAGAGCGATGCGTTTTATTGGAGATATTTTTAGACTTCTTAAAGACACAACATGGCCAACTCGCAAGGAAAGCTGGAGAGATTTTCGTTCTATCATGGAATACACAGCTTTCTTTGTAGTAATTATTTACATTTTTGACCAGTTGATTGTTTCAGGTTTGATTCGATTTATTAACATTTTTTAGAAGGCTAGTGGACTTATTTACACTAGAGATCTTCTATTATGAAAGGAAATATCATGGATAGTTTTGATAAAGGGTGGTTTGTTTTACAAACTTATTCTGGTTATGAAAATAAGGTAAAAGAAAATCTATTACAACGTGCACAAACCTACAACATGTTGGATAATATTCTACGCGTTGAAATTCCAACACAAACAGTGCAAGTTGAAAAGAATGGAAAGAGAAAAGAAGTGGAAGAAAATCGCTTTCCAGGTTATGTTCTTGTAGAAATGGTGATGACAGATGAAGCTTGGTTTGTTGTTCGAAACACACCAAACGTTACAGGATTCGTTGGATCTCACGGGAATAGATCTAAACCAACTCCATTATTGGAACAAGAAATTCGTGATATCTTGATTTCTATGGGGCAAACCGTACAGGAGTTTGATATCGATGTTGAAGTTGGTCAAACTGTACGTATTATTGATGGCGCTTTTGCAGACTATACTGGTAAGATTACAGAGATTGATAACAATAAAGTGAAGATGATTATCTCTATGTTTGGTAATGACACAGTTGCAGAAGTAAACCTAAATCAAATTGCAGAATTATAACCCTGAGAGAGGCTTGTCCTCTCTTTTTTGTGCAGTTGAGGAGCTAAAGGGTGCAGAATGGATGAAATGTGCCAAAA
>NZ_VTQF01000001.1:149702-150905 GCF_008763935.1 Streptococcus mitis | reverse complement strand
GGTTAACTTTGCCGTTCAAGACGTCTTTTCCGTCGCGTCCATCACGTCCGTCACGACCTGCTGCGCCATCACGTCCGTCGCGTCCTGGTAAACCTTGTGCTCCGTCTTGACCATCACGTCCTTGAAGACCTTGAGCACCCTGGTCACCCTTAGGTCCTTGTAGCCCTTGTGGCCCTTGTGGTCCTGCAACTCCGGCTTCACCTTTTAGACCTTGAGGTCCACGAATGTTACCAATCTTATCCCAAGTTCCGTTTTCTTTCTTATAAACGTCACCTGTAGTTGCATCGATATAAGTGTCACCATCTTTACCATCATTTGATGTTGGTGGTTTAGGTCCACTTAATAGTTCAGCACCATTACGTCCGGCTGCACCTGCTGCACCATTGGCACCGTCTGTACCATTATAAATTGGTTGTTTAGCAATTAATTCATCTATACCTTCATCGTATCGACCATTACCATTGTTATCAAAGTACGCTGTAATAAGAGTACCTTCTCTTGGTTTTTCTGCTGGTGCTGTAGATGGGGCGTCTGCTAAAGCTCTTCTTACTCTTCCGCTTCTTTGATTGTTTAATCTTGCTGCTGCTTCAGCTAAGGCATTTAAGTCGATGGTTGGTGTACGTCCATCTTTACCATCTTTAATGTTAACTGTTACAGGTTCTTCACCAGGAATAGTAAATGTAATATCAGTACTACGGCCGTCTGCTCCACGAGCAGTTGTGATTTTTGGAGTTTTTCCGTCACGTCCCGCTGCTCCTGTTTCACCACGGTCTCCACGTTCTCCTTTTTCACCTTTGGCACCATCTGCAATGACAACTTCTTTTAGTTTTGTATCTCCTGCATCAAATTCGTTGTTGTCATTTTGATCATAATAGAAGATAACAGTTGTTGTTTTATCGGCTTCATTTCGTTGAGTAGCAACTAATGGGCTTGCTCCATCGAAACCATCTCTTACAACAGTACTTGTAACATTACCTCTACCGTCGTTAATAGTGATAGTGTGAGTACCGTCTTCTTTATTATCTTTAACGGTTACGGTTGGAGTTACACCGTCACGACCTGCCTGACCTTGGTCTCCTTTTTCACCTTTGGCACCTTGTGCTCCGGTTAGACCGCGTTCACCTTGGTCTCCTTTTTCACCTTTAGCACCTTGTGCTCCAGTTAGACCGCGTTCGCCTCGGTCCCCTTTTTCACCTTTAGCAC
>NZ_VTQF01000001.1:114811-149605 GCF_008763935.1 Streptococcus mitis | reverse complement strand
CACCTTGTGCCCCAGTGAGACCGCGTTCGCCTCGGTCCCCTTTTTCACCTTTAGCACCTTGTGCCCCAGTGAGACCGCGTTCGCCTCGGTCCCCTTTTTCACCTTTAGCACCTTGTGCTCCAGTTAGACCGCGTTCACCTTGGTCTCCTTTTTCACCTTTAGCACCTTGTGCCCCAGTGAGACCGCGTTCACCTTGGTCTCCTTTTTCACCTTTAGCACCTTGTGCCCCAGTGAGACCGCGTTCACCTCGATCTCCTTTTTCACCTTTAGCACCTTGTGCCCCAGTGAGACCGCGTTCACCTTGGTCTCCTTTTTCACCTTTAGCACCATCTTTAATAGCAATTCTTTGAACAAGTTCGTCTACACCTTCAGTGTAAACACCGTTACCATCATTATCAAGATAGAAAGTGAGGTTATTGGTATCACCGATTTTATTTTGATCAACACGTGGTTTTACAGTTTCAATGAATTCTTTAGCGACACCGATTTGAACAATACGTGGTTTAGCTTCTTTAGTAACTCTATTACTAATTGGCAAGCCTAGGATTGTTTCATTACCTAATCGATGAACTTTATAGGTAATTTGACGTTGTCCTTTTTCACCTTCTCTAACTAATCTAGTCTCACCTTCTGGCAATTTACTAGTTGGAAGATAGATAGTTTGGAATTCAAGTTCTTCTGTAACAGTCTTGTTACTAGTACCACCATTTGGATTTGCATCCAAGAGGAGTGGATTTGCTCTGTAATAATAGTTGGAGTTACTGTATGGGTCATTGCTAGTAGCGGCACCACCACCACCTTGGTCCACGTTAAAAGTAACTGGTTTCAAACGAACAGACAAGTCACCATTTGGATTAATGATAGGCAAACTAAATCTGATTGTTTGTTCCATGTTAGTTGAAGTAGCAGAAGTCATACTGTATCCTGAGTGAGATACAAAGTTGGCACCCTGGCTAATAGGTTTTGATTGTTCTCTCAATCTAGGGGTTGTGATGGTTGCATTTGAAGGATTTCCAAATCCATCCCCTTTATCCAAGATAAAGTTATTATTAACAAATTCGCCCGGACCAGAATATTTGATTGTGAAATTCAATTTATTACCTTGACGTACTGTTGTTACATCGTAATGAATTGAATTACCACCACGTGAGTTCCCGTAGCCACGGAAACTATAACTACGACCACCTTGGCTGATGTCTGAAAATGCAACTGTATTTCCAGAACCTGAGACAATTGGGTTGGCTGGATTGCTAGCCGCTCTAAAGCCACTATGACCTTTATCCAAGTCTTCCTTACGGATAGCTGGATTTTGGCGAGCATCAGAAAGGCTCAAACCTGGTTTCAAGATTTCATTAGTAGATTTTGGAGCTGAAGTTGTTTCTACTTTGGCAGGTGCATTAGTTGCTAAAACGCTACTATCAACAGCTGAACGGTCAGTCGTTGTTGCAACTGGCTTAGCTTCTTCTTTGGCTTCTGCTGTGTCAGCTTTCTTCACTACAGGAGTTTCTGATACAGTTCCTTTATCAGAGTTAGAACGAAGTTCTAGACCAATAATAGCCGATTGGATAGATGTCTCTGCTGCTGATATTTCAGCTTCAGATGCATCTGCTTTCCCAAGCAAGCTTTGACCAGCTTGGATACTTGCTTGCAAGTTAGCAGCACTTGCTTCTGTATATAACTTACTTTCTAATTTTTTAGCACGTGAAAGAGCTGTTAACAATTTTGACTTGTCAACAGCATCTTGATGACTTGCTTCTTTTTTGTCTTTTGCTTCTTCAACTTTTTCTGCTGGTCTAGTAGCTTCTTCAGTTTTAGCTGGAGTCGTTTCTACTGGGTTAGCAACAGTTGGAGCTGCATAAGTTGTTTCTTTTTTAGGTGTAGAAACTTCTGCTGGTTTAGTAGCTTCATCTACCTTATCCTTATCAACAGAGACACTATTAGTTGCCTCAGGATGTTGTTCCTCTGCTTGTACTGATTGCGCATTGGCAGCAGTTCCCAAGACTAAGGCTGTCCCGAGCAAGACACTAGCCGCACCAAAGTGATACTTACGAATAGAGTATCGTTGTTGCATGCTATACCAGTCAAATGATTTCTTATGTGAATGTTTCATTTCAAACTCCTAGATAGTAATTTATAGTTTACACTTTACAACTATTTGAGCCATTAATCAATATTATCTATGAAATTAATATATCTGATTTTTGTACCATGGAGCCATATTTTTTTTTTTTTTTTTTTTGAATTTAATGTACATATTTTTAATTCTTGTTTTTTTGTACAAAAGAATCATAATTATGATACAATATAATTTAGGAGGAAATACCTAAATGCGCAACCTTTTATCCACAAAAGACCAAAGACAATTACGTTTAATGGAAACCTTAATTCAGAATCGTAATTGGATAAGGTTACATGCACTTGCCGAAAAATTAGGATGTACAGAACGAATCCTAAAAAATGATTTAAATGAATTACGAACAGCTTTCCCAAATATTGACATCCAATCTTCCGTTAACGGAATTATGATTGATTTAGATGTTAACACTAGTGTAGAAGATATTTATCAATATTTTCTAGCCCATTCCCAATCTTTTCAATTACTAGAGTATATGTTCTTCAATGAGGGGCTACCTATTTATCGAACAGTTGAAAATCTTCACTCAAGTAATGCCAACCTCTATCGATTAGGCCGAAATATTACAAAAACTCTATCATCACAATTTCAGATTGAATTATCTTTTACCCCTACTGCAATTCTTGGTAATGAAACGGATATTCGTTATTTTTTTGCCCAATACTTTTCTGAGCGCTATTATTTCCTAGACTGGCCTTTTCCAGACCTTCCTGAGGAGGATTTAACAGAGTTTGCTGATTTCTTCTATAAAATCACGAATTATCCAATGCGATTTTCAATTTATAGAATGTACAAATTGATGATAGCTATCAGTATTTACCGCGTCAAAAATGGTCATTTTATCGACTTACCAAATCATTTCT
Organism: Streptococcus mitis; assembly: GCF_008763935.1. Classification (GTDB taxonomy): domain Bacteria; phylum Bacillota; class Bacilli; order Lactobacillales; family Streptococcaceae; genus Streptococcus; species Streptococcus mitis_DB. Next base: position 146,608 of record NZ_VTQF01000001.1, on the reverse strand, counting down.
TCGATGAATACTACCCTCTTTTGATGAATATTCCAAATTTTGAGGAGCTACTTGTCCATTTCTCTGAAAAACTGGGACTTGAAATCACTCCAGATATCATCGCCCAAATTTTTATATCCTTTATTCAAAACAATCTTTTCTTAAATCCTCAAGAATTCTTCAACTCTTTAGAAGAAAACAGTGAAGCAAGATACTCTTACCAATTACTTAGTCAAATATTAGAAAGCCTATCAAAACAATATAAGATTACTTTTACCAACCACGATGAGCTGATTTGGCATTTACACAACACTGCTTTCTTTGAAAGACAGGAAATCTTTTCTACCCCAATCTTATTTGAACAAAAAGCATTAACGATTAAAAAATTTGAAGTTTACTTCCCAGACTTTATGGGAAGTGCGCGTCAAGAACTGGCTCAATACCGTCAAGCAATTGGACAGCATGACCATCCTGAACAGTTGGAACACTTGATGTACACCATCTTAACCCACGCTGAAAACCTCTCTACTCAGTTGTTAGAAAATCGACCACCTATCAAGGTTTTGATTATCAGTAACTTTGACCATGCTATATCCCTTACCTTTGTTGATATGCTTTCCTATTACTGTAATAACCGCTTCACCTTCGATACTTGGGATGAATTACAAACAAGTCCTGAGATTTTAAATCAGACAGATTACGATATCATCGTGTCTAATTTCTATATTCCAGGGATTACTAAGAAGTTTATTTGCCGAAACCATCTGTCAATCATGGATTTGGTTAATCACCTCAACACTTTATCAAATGAGATTCATATATCCAATACTTTATAAACTAAAAAGTCAGCAGGGTCCTGCTGACTTTTTCTCTTATCTGATTTCTATACTTCCTTAACAAAAACCAATTCCTGTGGCTGTGACAAATCTTCTCTGTAGGTAAACCCTGCAAAGCTTAAGCGACGAGCTTCCTCCACCGTCTGCACTCGATTTTCTATCAGGGCTGTCAGGAAGGCACCACGCGCTTTCTTTGAAATAGTTGAATGAATCTTCAGCTGACCACCTCTATCCTCCATGAATTTGAAGGTCACCATTTTTCCTCTGATTTCCTTAGAAAATACAGTCTCAAACTCGGATGACAAGAGAGAGAAAATTAGGTCTTCACCATTCATAGCTTCATCATAGGTTTGCTTCCAATGGCTCTTCAAAGTCTTACCAGCGACTTTTAATTTCATCAAAAAGTCCAAACGGTGAGGGGCTATGGGTGACAAGGCTGGTACGACTCCGTACAAAGCCGAAGTAATAAAGACATGATTTTCAAGATAGGCCTGTTCTGCATCGTTCAGTTTGTCTCGCTTGATGTGGCGGTACATCAGCCCATCAAAAAGTTTCAAGGCTGGGTAGTGTTGAGCAGTCTGCCTTTTCAAAGCTTGGATATTTTGAAATTCTTCCGCCGCCTTTTCAGCTGATACCTTGTAAAAACTCTCCAATTGACTAGCAGAATAGAGGGCCAAGGCATCCAGCACAGCCTGACTTTCTGGTTTTAAAGGAGCGGCTTCAATACTCGGCAAGTCTGTGTTCATTTCTTTTGCTGTTGGGATTAAAATTTTCATATTAATAGTGTAGCATATTTTTTAGCCACTACCAAGAAATTCATCTAAAAAACCTCGGTTTGAACGAGGTTTTTCTGTTTATTTTGGCCATCCTAACCAGACAGCCACGAGAACAAGGGTTGTGCCAGCTAAACTTGTTAAGATAGATAAGAATGTATCTTTTTTCTCCTTGAACTGAGAAAAACCTATCTTCAAAACGAGCAATCCCAGTAACATTGAAGCAACCATCACATAAAAACCCATTTGTTTGTCCTCCATTAGTATTAATTTACCTTATTATAACTTATACTTTCTAAGAAAACCTATTTTTATACTCAATGAAAATCAAAGAGCAAACTAGGAAGCTAGCCGCAGGCTGCTCAAAACACTTTTTGAGGTTGCAGATAGAGCTGACGTAGTTTGAAGAGATTTTCGAAGAATATTATTGTACTTTAAAAGTCTTGAGATAATTGTCTTTTCCTACTTGACCTTCGAAGGTTTTACCATTTTCAAGATAAGGGAGGTCATCTGATACAGAGGCCTTGACCTTGTAAATCTTGCTATCAACTTTAAAGAAATATACGGTGTCGCCCTTGATAACAGCTGATTTGAGGTCTGCCACCACACCCTTAATGCTTTCTGTTGTTTCATTATCAATTTCAAGGTCGTTTTTATTGGCGTACTTGCTGAGCAGTTCTTCTACTGTAGTAGCTACGATAACATTTTGGTACTCGACTGCATCAACCAAGGCGTACTCTTTGACCAAACCAGCATTGTCCTTCAAGCCCATGATGTACAGAGGCTTGTCATTGAGGTTGATGAGGATTGGGAAGGTTGCTTTGTAGGATTTCTCCTGAACAGCACCTTCTGCTGATTCACGGGCCGATTCTTCAGTCGCAGAAGCCAAGCTGTATTTGGTTATTTCTCCTGTGCGCATATTTTCAAGGATAAAACCAAGATTACTTTCATCTGCATTGGCCGACGTCACACCTGTGTAGAGGTAGATGTCATTACCGATAGACAAATAATTATAGCCCTTGGTAGTCTGGGTCACGTTTTTCTTGGAAATCATAGCATTCCAGAAACCGTCCTTGTACTTGCCGTTATAGTTGATTTGCTCAATGGTTTCCTCAGCTGGATAGACCCTGTCTACCCATTCTGGGACTTCTGATAAGCTGTATTCCTTGGTTTCTCCATTTGTAGCATCCAAGATAATGACTGAAACAGGACGGGGAACCGCAAGTCCAAATTGCTTTTGGTAAACCGTAGCCACATAGAAAGGATTACCTTCATCGTCCACCTCAAAAGATGGAGTCTTGAAGATTTTGGTTGGGTACTTCAAGCGCAGGTGACGCTTGACATCGCGGTTAAAATACTCCGAGTCCGAATACTTGATTGGTGTCTTCAAGTCCACCAAGTCCGCATTTCCGGTTACCATGTCCACCTTAATATATTCGCCGATTCCCTTGGCCTGATTGTTAAACCACTTGATAGGATCTGCGTATTCTAGTGGCGTAACTCGATAAGGTTTCCCATCAATCGTCAATTGGGTATAGGTGTCTGCCGCTACGTACTGCGACACCTTATCTGTTAGGGAACCCAAGTAGCGGTCACCAATTTTTTCAGCGGTACTTCTATCTAAGATAGGAACCTTACTGGTATCAGTCTTAGGAAATTCAGTAAAGTCTTTTTCCGTAACTGTGACTACATTGGCATAATTTTTAGCCTGAAAAATACTAGAAGTCACCAAGGAAACCAAAGCTGCCAAGAGAAGAATTCCTCCAATAGAAGCTAAAAGAACTTTCCCTAACCGATTGATTTTGAAACCCTCAAGATTTAAGGCAGCTTCCGCCTTGCCGTGGCGCATATGAACCGTTTTGACCAAATTTATCCCACTACCAAAACCAAATAAGATTGCTACAAGCAGCAAATGCCCACAGAGGAAAAAGAGAAATTCCCAACTGGTCAAATTAAGGGGCGGTAAAAAGATATACCAGGTTGTTGCGATAAAAATAAGTTCAAAGACTATTCGTTTCATTTACTTTCCTCCTAAATGATTCGTCCTTCCAAGTGATCCAGTTCATGCTGGCAAATCTGGGCTGGGAAGCCTGTTAAGGTAATGGTCTGTTCCTGCCACTTGCTGTCACGATAGGCAACCCTTATAGTTTCATAACGCTTAGTAGATCTCACACCTACCAAGGACAAACAACCTTCCTCTGTCTCATAAGGTCCTTCAAAGGACAGGAGCACTGGGTTAAACATGACCATGGGAACCAATCCAAGATTAAAGATGATCACGCGCTTTTGCACCCCAATCATATTGGCAGCCAGACCGACACAGGTCTCACGATTTGCTAAAAGCGTATCCTGTAAATCTCTGGCAAGATACAGATCATCTTGACTTGCCGGCTGAGACACCTGTGATAAAAACAAAATGTCCTTTACAATTTTCTTTTCCACTTCCTCACACTCCTCTAGATGTTTACTATATTATAGCAATTATAGCACAAAAGTTAGTAACTGCAAGCCCTTTCCCTCAATTGTAGCAAAAAGCCATCCGAAGATGACTTTTTTTAAATCGCATTCTTGTCAAAGCCGAGTTTACGTTGAATAAACTTAACAATTTCGACGATAATAATCATTGAAAAGCTTCCGCCCATAACGATTCCCCATTGTGACAAGTCTAGTTTGGTTACGTGGAAGATTCCTTCAAGTGGTTCTACGACGATTGTTGCCATGAGAAGGATGAAGGATACCAAGATGGACCAGTTGAAGGTCTTAGACTTGAATGGGCCAACTGTCAAGATGGATTGGTAAACAGACTTGACATTGTAGGCATGGAAGAGCTGAATCAAACCAAGGGTTGCAAAGGCCATAGTAAGAGCATCCGCATGAATGGCATGATTGTCACCCACATGAACTGGGTAAAGAAGGGCAAGACCATAAACACTCATAACAATTGCTGCTTGGAGTACACCTTGATAGATGATAGAACTCAAAACACCACCTGAGAAGAAGCTTGCCTTGCGTCCACGTGGTTTATGGTTCATGACACCAGGCTCAGCAGGTTCAACACCAAGAGCGATAGCTGGGAAAGTATCCGTTACCAAGTTAATCCACAAAAGATGAACTGGCTGTAAGACATCCCAACCAAACAAGGTTGATAGGAAGATAGTTAATACTTCAGCAGTATTGGCAGAAAGCAGATACTGGATAGTCTTTTGAATATTTGAGAAGACCTTACGTCCTTCTTCAACTGCGACGATGATAGTCGCAAAGTTATCATCTGCAAGAATCATGTCAGATGCCCCCTTAGAAACCTCTGTACCAGTGATTCCCATACCGATACCGATATCGGCTGTTTTCAGAGCTGGCGCATCATTGACACCATCACCTGTCATGGCAACGACTTTACCTTGTTTTTGCCAAGCCTTGACGATACGAACCTTGTGTTCTGGAGACACACGGGCATAAACAGAGTATTGACCAACGACTTTTTCAAAGTCTTCATCAGATAGTTCGTTGAGCTCAGCACCAGTTAAAACGTGTCCTTCTGTATCATTTGCATCAATGATTCCCAAACGTTTGGCAATAGCTTCTGCAGTATCTTGGTGGTCACCTGTAATCATAATTGGACGAATTCCCGCTTCCTTAGCCACACGAACAGCCTCAGCAGCTTCAGGACGTTCAGGGTCAATCATCCCAATCAAACCAGTAAAGATTAAATCATTTTCAAGCTCTTCAGAGATCAGGTTTTCTGGAATACTATCGATAATCTTATAAGCACCTGCAAGGACACGCAAGGCTTGGTGGGCCATTTCAGAGTTGTTTGTGTGAATGAGGTTTGTAACCTTCTCGTCAATCGGAGCAATATCCCCAGCCTTATCACGAAGAACACAACGTTTCAAGAGTTGGTCTGGCGCACCTTTAACAGCTACGAGGAAGCGTCCATCTGCAAGTGGATGAACTGTTGACATGAGCTTACGTTCAGAATCAAATGGCAACTCAGCCACACGTGGATATTTCTCTAAGAAACCTTTAACATCGTAGCCCTTGTCCAAGGCATACTGGATGAAGGCTGTTTCAGTAGGGTCACCAATCAGATTGCCTTCGACATCAATCTTAGTATCGTTAGCTAAGACTACTGAACGTAGAAGCGGCATTTCAAGACCCAGTTCAATGTCACCAGCTGAGTCATGTAGGACTGCATCATAGAAGACTTTTTCAACGGTCATCTTGTTCATGGTCAACGTACCAGTCTTATCAGAAGCGATGATTTCTGTTGAACCAAGAGTTTCAACTGCTGGCAACTTACGAACGATAGAGTTTCGTTTGGCTAAAACTTGAGTACCAAGGGCAAGAACAATAGTTACGATAGCTGGGAGCCCTTCTGGAATAGCTGCAACGGCAAGGGCAACAGAGATCATCAACTCACCGAGTGGATTTTTCCCTTGAATGAAAACACCCACTACAAAAGTAACAAGTGCAATAACCAAGATAGCATAGGTCAAGACTTTAGAAAGGTTGTTCAAGTTTTGTTTAAGTGGTGTATCTGTCTCATCCGCATCTTGAAGCATACCAGCGATATGACCAACTTCAGTGTACATCCCTGTATTGACAACAACACCCATCCCACGACCATAGGTCACGTTTGAGTTTTGGAAGGCCATATTGACACGGTCCCCAATACCAGCATCTGCAGCAAGTTCAACTGTCAAGTCTTTTTCGACTGGCACAGACTCACCTGTCAAGGCAGCTTCTTCGATCTTAAGAGAATTAGCTTCTAGCAAACGTAGGTCTGCAGGTACTACATCACCAGCTTCGAGAGCGACGATATCACCTGGTACCAATTCTTTAGAATCAATCTCCGCCATATGACCATCACGAAGAACGCGGGCAGCTGGACTAGACATGGATTTGAGGGCTTCGATAGCTTCTTCTGCTTTCCCTTCTTGGTAAACACCAAAGGCAGCATTGATGATTACCACGGCTAAGATGATAATGGCATCTGCGATATCTTCCCCACCAGAAGTCACGACTGACAAGATTGCTGCCGCAACTAGGATGATAATCATCAAATCCTTAAATTGCTCGATAAATTTGACCAGGATTGATCGTTTCTCGCCTTCTTCGAGTTCATTGTGGCCAAATTCTGCAAGGCGCTTTTCCGCCTCACTTGATGACAAACCTTGCTCGGTCGCATCCACAGCCTTCAAGACCTCTTCAGGACTCTGAGTGTAAAACGCTTGGCGTTTTTGTTCTTTTGACATGTGTCTCCTCCTTGACATTGTGTGCAAAACAGACTCTCTTTTCCCTCATCGCATCTTTTCACGACAAACAAAAAGAGACCTATTAATCATAACAAGTCTCGCTGTTTAAGATAGTGCCGGAAAGCATACTTTTCAGTATAAAATTCGGAATGACGACACTATCACAGGTTTCTGCCAGCTACTCCCTTGAGTAGTACTATTATACCAAATTTTGAAAAGTTTTCAAAGAGTAAAAAATGACTTATTTGAATTTTCCCTTGAAAACCAGTATAATGGTAGAATGCTATATGACTAGAAAGGAAGTTGAATGAAGCAATCTATCTCAAATCTCAAGTTAGCTGAGCGTGGGGCCATTATCAGTATTTCGACCTATTTGATCTTGTCTGCAGCGAAATTAGCAACTGGGCACCTCCTCCATTCATCCAGTTTGGTGGCCGATGGTTTTAACAACGTGTCGGACATCATTGGAAATGTGGCCCTCTTGATTGGAATCCGGATGGCACGCCAGCCTGCTGACCGAGACCACCGTTTTGGCCACTGGAAGATTGAGGATTTGGCTAGCTTGGTCACTTCTATTATCATGTTCTATGTTGGCTTTGATGTTCTAAGGGATACCATTCAGAAGATTCTCAGTCGTGAAGAAACAGTCATTGACCCTCTTGGTGCAACCCTAGGAATCATTTCTGCAGCGATTATGTTTCTAGTTTATCTCTACAATACTCGCCTCAGTAAGAAATCCAACTCCAAAGCACTGAAGGCCGCAGCAAAGGACAATCTTTCTGATGCTGTTACCTCACTTGGTACTACTATTGCCATCCTAGCTAGCAGTTTCAATTATCCCATTGTGGATAAACTGGTTGCCATTATCATCACTTTCTTTATCTTGAAGACTGCCTATGATATCTTTATCGAGTCTTCCTTTAGTCTTTCAGATGGCTTTGACGACCGTCTGCTTGAGGACTATCAAAAGGCCATTATGGAAATTCCCAAAATTAGCAAGGTTAAATCTCAAAGAGGTCGCACCTACGGTAGCAACATTTACCTTGATATTACGCTAGAAATGAATCCTGACTTGTCTGTTTTTGAGAGTCATGAAATCGCGGATCAAGTCGAGTCTATGCTGGAGGAACGTTTTGGAGTCTTTGATACCGATGTCCATATCGAGCCCGCACCTATTCCTGAGGATGAAATTTTAGATAACGTCTATAAAAAATTGCTTATGCGCGAGCAATTGATTGACCAAGGAAATCAACTGGAAGAACTCTTGGCTGACGATTTTGTCTATATTCGTCAAGATGGAGAGCAGATGGATAAAGAGGCCTATAAAGCCGAAAAAGACTTGAATTCCGCTATCAAGGATATTCAGATCACTTCCATCAGTCAGAAGACCAAACTCATCTCCTATGAGTTAGATGGTATCATCCATACCAGTATCTGGCGTCGCCACGAAACTTGGCAAAATATCTTTCATCAAGAAACAAAAAAAGAAGACAAACAGTAACCCTATCCAATGGATAGGGCTTTTTTGATTGATTTTCTTTAACCTAAACTATCTTATAAGCGTTTGGAAGCTTTGGTTTTCGAAACTTATTTTGTCTGTTTCCTTGCTTGACGATTTTGTTCAATACGCCATTCTCTTTCATAGTACTTCATGGTCTCGTATACCCTTTCAGGAAGACCTACATCTAGTAGAAAGATAGGGATGATTAAATCTGCTGGCTGATAAAAAGGGCAATACCTTCTCTTCAGTAGGGCTAGAAGTGATTGGGATTTCTCATTTTCCTTGTTTTTAAAATAAACTTCAATCTGATAGGAATTCCTATACTTCCCTCGAATCCGAGAGAAGGAAAATTCCTCTACATCAGCATAAGCATAGAAATGACTGGATTTCTTTGGATTCGGTTTGTAGTAAAATCCCTGAACAGTAAATCTCAAATATTCCTTGTCCGAACTTAAAAGTCTGTAAGTCAGATAAACTCCTACTCCAGCATAAAAAAGTAAAACCAGCATTAACAAAAGACTTATCGTATGAAATCTGGTCCCCTTTTGCGAATGCGAATGGAAATAATAGAGAGATAACAAGAAGAAAAGCACTGAAAAAAGGCCAAACAAGGCGTTCCAAATGATTTTCTTAGGACTACGTTTAATGACTTTTTCTTCCATCATGCCAATTCACTGAGATACTCATAGCGGTCGTATTTTTCAAGGAGTGCTTCGTTTTTCTCATCCAGTTCTTTTTGAAGAGTAGCTAGTTTGCTAAAATCAGAGCCGTTGGCCTGCATCTCCTCTTCAATAGCAGCGATACGATTTTCCAAGGCTTCAATATCGCCTTCAATGCTTGCCCACTCCTGCTTTTCTTGGTAGGTCATGCGTTTCTTGTCTTCACGAACCTTGACCACTTTCTCCTTTTCAGCCTTTTGTACTTGATTGGCCATCTCTGTTTCAAAGGCTTTTTCATCTAGGTAGTCGGTATAATGACCAAAGAATGGACGAATCTTGCCATCTTCAAAAGCCAGAATCTTGGTCGCTACCTTATCCAAGAAATAGCGGTCGTGACTAACAGTCAAAACTGGACCAGCAAAGCCTTGCAAGAAATTCTCCAAAACTGTCAAGGTCGCAATATCTAGATCATTTGTCGGTTCGTCCAAGAGAAGAACATTTGGTTTTTCCAAGAGCAGTTTGAGGAGATAAAGACGTTTTTTCTCTCCCCCAGACAATTTCTCAATCAAGGTTCCATGCGTCGAACGTGGGAAAAGAAACTGCTCCAGCAGCTCTGCAATAGAAGTCGTAGAACCACCGCTGGTCTTGACCTCTTCTGCCACTTCCTGCAAGTAATTGATCACTCGCTTGCTTTCATCCAAGCCCTCAATTTGCTGAGAGAAATAGGCGATACGAACAGTTTCCCCAATCACAACTTGTCCTGCTGTCGGCTCAAGACTGCCTGCAATCAGATTAAGCAGGGTTGATTTCCCAACACCGTTGTCCCCAACGATTCCAATACGATCTTTAGCCTGCACCAAGAGATTAAAATCTTGCAAAATTATCTTGTCATCATAAGCAAAGCAAACATCCTGAAACTCGATGACTTTCTTCCCAATCCGACTGGTTTCAAAGTTCATGGTCAAGTCTGTCTCAGCAGCACCACCTGAAACTTCTTTCTTCAAGTCATGGAAACGATTGATACGAGCCTGCTGCTTGGTCGCACGCGCCTGCGGTTGTCTGCGCATCCAGGCCAATTCTTGCTTATAAAGTTGTTCCTTTTTATGAAGTAGAGCCGCGTCGCGCTCATCCTGTTCCGCCTTTAGGCGAACATAGTCCTGGTAATTTCCCTGGTACTCGGTCAAACCTGCGCGATCCAACTCGAAAATACGTGTTGACAAAGCGTCTAGGAAATAACGATCGTGGGTGATAAAAAGGACGGTCTTCTTGGAATTTTTTAAAAAGAGGGTCAGCCACTCAATAGTCGCAATGTCCAGATGGTTGGTCGGCTCATCCAAAAGCAAAAGGTCGTGATTACCAAGTAAGACTTGTGCCAACTGAACCCGTCTTCTCAGACCACCTGACAATTCCCCAACAGGAGTAGATAAGTCCTGAATCCCCAGCTTGCAGAGAACAGTCTTAACCTGACTCTCAATTTCCCAAGCTTGAAGAGAATCCATCTCAGCCATGACCCGTTCCAAACGAGCCTGCTTGTCCTCACTGTAGTTGAGCATAATCAACTCATATTCACGAATGAGCTGGATTTCCTTGAGGTCGCTGGAGAGGACCGTATCCAAAACCGTCTTGCTATCATCAAAATCAGGGTCCTGAGTCAAGTAACCAATCTGGTAATCATTCTTAGCCGAAAAGGGACTGACATCCCCATCAAAGCCAGAAACACCAGATAGAACATCTAAAAGGGTGGTCTTGCCAGTCCCATTAACACCGATTAGACCGATTCTGTCTAGGTCATGGATAATAAAGGAAATATCCTTAAAAACGGTCTTGTCACCGACGGATTTACTTAGTTTTTCAACGATAAAATCACTCATTTTTTCTCCCTCAGATAAGCATGGATGGCTTGACGGTCATTTTCCAATTCTCCATCGACAATGGCATATTCAATCTCTGTTAAAATCTCTCCCAAGTCTGGGCCCGGCTGATAACCATATTCCTTGATTAAAATGCCACCGTTAATCTGAATTTCTTTCTTATCATGAATGGTCAAGCTCTGGTAGGTTTCAGTGATGGCTTGTGGGTTGACTTCTTTTCCTTGGGCCTGACGAAGATTTTCAGACTGTAAAAGTAAATCCAAGTCAAAGCGATAACAATCGCGCTTGCTCAATTCTCCCTTTTCACGCAAGGCCAAAATAGTCAGCAAATCCTGAACTTGCTTGGCAAATTGACGTGAGGTCTTCCAAGCCTTCAAAAATGGCTGCGCATTTTCAATCTCCAAAGCCCACAGTAGAGCTGCCCAGGCTTGTTCAGAGGATTCAAAAGTAAAATCAGTCTCTAAATCAAACAGTCTATTAAGCTCGTCCTGGCTAGATGCCATATCAGGGAGATAGTCATAAGCTTGACTCTCAATCATGGAAGCCAAACCCCTTCTCCAAAATGGAGCCAGCAAGAGTTTATCAAACTCAACGAAGGTACGCTCCACAGAAATTTTCTCCAAAAGTGGCGTCAAAATTTTCATAGCTTTAAATGTTTCTGACTCAAGTTCGAAGCCAAGACTAGCCTGAAAACGGAAACCACGCATAATCCGCAAAGCATCTTCATTGAAACGCTCACTAGCCACTCCAACTGCCCGCAAGACTTGGTTTTCCAAATCTTCTAAACCATGGAACAAGTCAATGATTTCCCCTGTCTCGTCCAAGGCAAAGGCGTTGACTGTGAAATCACGGCGTTTGAGGTCTTCTTCTAGCGAACGCACAAATGAAACCGCACTGGGTCTGCGATAGTCCACATAGACATCCTCTGTCCGAAAAGTAGTTACCTCATACTCCTCATCACCATCTAAAACCAAGACGGTTCCATGCTCGATTCCGATATCGGCTGTTCGTGGAAAAATCTGCTTGGTCTCTTCTGGATAAGAAGACGTCGCAATATCCACATCATGGATGGGACGATTGAGAAGTGCATCTCTGACGGACCCCCCAACAAAATAGGCTTCAAAACCGGCTTCTTTAATTTTTTCTAATACTGGTAAAGCCTTCTGAAATTCAGAAGGCATTTGCGTTAATCTCATAATAAGTGTTCTAATCCATAGACAAGCTCATGACGCTTGACAACTTCTTTAATTCCCAAATTCACCCCTGTCATGAAGGAGCTACGATCATAGGAGTCATGACGGAGGGTCAATCCTTCTCCCTGATTGCCAAAGATGACTTCCTGATGGGCTACTAAGCCTGGCAAACGTACTGAGTGGATCCGCATGCCATCAAAGTCAGCACCACGAGCACCTGCAATCAATTCTTCTTCATCAGGCGCACCTTGCTGGGTAGACTCTCGAACTTCTGCCATTAACTCAGCTGTTTTAATAGCTGTTCCACTCGGAGCATCCTTTTTCTTGTCATGATGGAGCTCGATAATCTCCACATTTGGGAAATATTTAGCAGCCTGCCTTGCAAATTGCATGAGTAAAACAGCACCCAAGGCAAAGTTAGGAGCGATCAAGCCACCCAAATCTTGAGCACGAGAAAATGCTTTTAGCTCTGCAATTTCTTCACTCGTGAAACCTGTTGTCCCAACCACTGGAGCAAAGCCATTTTCAAGAGCAAAGCGTGTATTTTCATAGGCAACAGCTGGTGTAGTAAAGTCTACCCAGACATCTGCTTCAAAACCGACCAAATCAGCCTTATCCTTGAAAACAGGAATACCCTGCCATTCTGATTCAGACTCAAAGGGATCCAAAACTGCTACCAAGTCCAAGTCTGGATCAGCCAAGACCATCTGACAAGCAGCCTGGCCCATCTTTCCCTTAAAACCAGCAATAATTACTCGAATACTCATCTCTACTCCTGACTAAGATACAAAGGACGATAGCTGCCCTTGAAAAATAGGGAATGACGCTGACTTTCCATGAAAGGCAAGACAGGCATCTTTTTTCAAGAGGCAGGTAGTCCGTGTTCAATTTCTAAGATACAAAGCCTGTAAGAACACAGAGTGAAAATAGGAGTTCTAATCAAGGAGTGTCTCCTCCCTCCTTGGAAGAACTATCTTTTTCACAGAGGGTTCCAGGCGTGTTCAATTATCAAGATACAAAGGGCCTTAGCTGCCCGTGAAAAATAGGGGATGGCGCTGACTTTCCACAAAAGGCAAGACAGACATCTTTTTTCAAGAGGCAGGTAGTCCGTGTTCAATTTCTAAGATACAAGCCTTCTTAACTAGTCTAGAAGTGCTAACTAAATCACTGGAATATAACCCAGAGCAATACTTCCTGCTCCTAGGTGTGTTCCAATGACACTACCAAATGTAGCAAGTGAAATATCCGTACCCACTTCAGAATCTAGCAAGTGCTGACGCAATTCTTCAGCCTTTTCAGGAGCATTCCCGTGAATGACAATGATACGGTATTGGCCTGAAGCTGTTGCTTCCTTGATAATCTCAATTAAACGCTTGGTTGCTTTCTTTTCAGTACGAACTTTTTCGTACACTTCAATCACACCTTGGTCATTAAAATAAAGAATCGGCTTAATGCTTAGCAGATTGCCCAAAATCGCAGCTCCATTTGAAAGGCGTCCCCCTTTAACCAAGTGGTCCAAGTCATCCACCATGATGAAAGCAGATGTATGACTAATCTGAATAGCTAGCTTATCCTGAATGATAGCAAAATCATCGCCCTGGTCTCGCCAGTTAAAGACACTTTCAACCATGATACCCAAAGGAGCACTTGTAATCAAAGTGTCTGGGAAGGCAATGGTTAAGCCCTCATAGTCATCGACCATGTACTGGATATTTTGGTAAAAACCTGAAATTCCAGAAGATAGGAAAAGCCCCAAAGCATGTGTATAACCTTGTTCTTTGAGCGAAGTTAGAATCTCATCTAACTTGGCAATACTTGGTTGACTGGTCTTAGGCAATTCAGAAGCCTGAGCCATTTTTTGGTAAAATTCCTCAGCAGTCAGATTAATACCTTCGACATACTCCTCACCATCAATATTGACAGGAATATCCAAGACATATAAATCTTCTCTTTGCAAGGCCTCTGCACTGAGATAGGCAGAGGAATCTGTGATAACAGCTAATTTCATATTAGAACTCCAAATTGATTCCTGGTAAGTCTAATGCAATTTCAGTTACTTCGTAAGTCAAACGGTTGAGCATGTTCAAACATGGACGAGCCAAGGTTTCCACTTCTTCTTGGTTCAATTCACTTGGTTCGTTAACAATACGACCATCGATATGGTTCACCTGTGAAATGGTTCCACTGATAACAAATTTGTCAAAGACAATCATAAAACTTAAGACAACCACTAAAGAAGTCACTTGATTTTCTTGGTCATGTTGGAGTAATTGGAAGTTCACATCCACCTTAGTTTCAGGAGCTCCATTTTCATTTTCCCATTCAAAATTACGCGCATCAAAATGATACTGACTAACAAATTCTTGTTCACGTTTAAGATTCATGTCTTTCTCCCTTGGCTACAATATTATAAGCTATTGTACCATAATTTTTTATTTTCATCTAGTTTTCTAGGATTTAGTCAATCCCGATTTCAGCTCGAACTACGTCTGCGATGGTATCAACATAGTAGTCCACTTCTTCTGTTGTAGGCGCTTCTGCCATAACACGCAAGAGGGGCTCTGTTCCACTTGGGCGTACTAGGATACGGCCATTCCCTGCCATTTCTTCTTCCATCTTCTCGATGATAGCCTTAATAGCTGGCACTTCCATAGCCTTTTCCTTCATGGCATTTTCCACTCGGATATTGACTAATTTTTGTGGATAGATGGTTACTTCTACTGCCAACTCTGACAAACTCTTACCAGTTTCCTTCATGATTTTAGTCAATTGGACAGCTGATAATTGACCATCACCTGTGGTATTGTAATCCATCAAGATGACGTGACCAGACTGTTCACCACCAAGGTTGTAGCCTGATTTTCTCATTTCTTCCACAACATAGCGGTCGCCAACTGCAGTGACTGCCTTGTTAATGCCTTCACGGTCCAAGGCCTTGTGGAAACCAAGGTTAGACATAACAGTTGTCACGATTGTATTTTGAGCCAATTGTCCTTTTTCAGAAAGGTATTTCCCGATAATGTACATGATTTTGTCACCATCAACGATGTCCCCATTTTCATCAACAGCAATCAAACGGTCACTGTCTCCATCAAAGGCCAAACCAATAGCTGAACCGCTTTCTTTGACCACTTCTTGAAGGATTTCTGGGTGGGTTGAACCAACATTAAGGTTGATGTTAAGACCATCTGGTGTTTCCCCGATAACAGTCAATTGAGCTCCAAGGTCTGCAAAGATTTGACGGGCACTAGTAGAAGCGGCACCATTAGCTGTATCCAAGGCAACCTTCATTCCATCAAGAGTAGTTCCAGTTGAAATAAGGTAGCCCTCATACTTACGCAAGCCTTCTGGATAATCTACCAAGGTTCCCAAGCCTTCAGCACTTGGACGAGGAAGAGTATCTTCTGCAGCATCTAGCAGGGCTTCAATTTCTGCTTCTTTTTCATCATCTAGTTTGAAGCCATCACCACCAAAGAACTTAATCCCATTATCAAGGGCTGGGTTGTGACTAGCAGAAATCATGACACCGGCACTTGCTCCTTCAGTTTTGACCAAGTAAGCTACTGCTGGTGTTGCCAGAACGCCTAGTTTGTATACGTGAATCCCCACAGAAAGGAGTCCCGCCACCAAGGCTGATTCTAGCATTTCTCCTGAAATACGTGTATCACGTCCTACAAAAACTTTCGGTGCTTCCGTTTCATGTTGGCTAAGAACATATCCTCCAAAACGTCCTAGCTTAAAGGCCAATTCTGGCGTTAATTCTACGTTAGCTTCTCCACGGACTCCATCAGTCCCAAAATATTTACCCATTTTTATAAAATCCTTTTCCTATTTTTAATTCGTTTTTGAACTAGTTGCTTTCGTTGACGAAGATGTCTCCGACGAACTGCTTGTAGTTGAATTTGATGTACTTGAACTTGGTGCTACTGGTTTTGTAGTCACCTTCATTGTTGTGTCGAACGGAGTAATAACTGCCTGTAAGACAACACCATTACGGTCGATTGCCTGCAAAGGTACTGAACCACTGTAATTTCCTGTAATCCGTTCGCTAGTTGGTAAAAGCGCAATAATACGATCAATTTTAGCTAGTGTTTCTTGGTCAGTTGTGACAGAAACTCGTTCGTTTGACACGGTTACACTATCAATTTGTAGCTTGGAATCAATCTGGCTTTGGTCAACTTGTGGCACAACAATCATCCCATCTCGCTTAACCTTCTTCCCAACTTTCACTGTAATCTTTTGAGGCGTTGCCACAGCGGTCAATCCGCTTGGAAGATTTTCAATATTCAAGGGAACTTCAATCGTTCCAACACTGGCATCCGTCAAATCCGCTGTGACCTTAAACTTACGAGTGCTCTCCTGCATTTCGCTGGCCAAGGTCACACGATTAGCTCCGGTTAATATCACTGAAACTTCTGATGCAAATCCACTAATGAAATACTGGTCATTATCATAGTGAATATCGATAGGAACGTTCGTTATCGTATTGGTGTAGGTTTCTGATTTGACCTGCCTTGCGGTATTGCTATTTTGAAAGTTGGTTGACGTCGCATAGATAAATAAGACACAAGCAAAAAAGAGAGATGAAATGATATATAGACTATTTTTTCTCATATTTCCAACCTCCTAGCAAACGGTCCTTAAAACTGACTTTTTCCTCAACAGCTGGCAAAAGTATTGTTCGTAGCTCTGCTTCAAATTCTTCAATCGTCAAGTCATGTTTGAAGACCCCATTGTAGGTAATAGAAATACCACCTGTTTCCTCTGAGACGATAAAGGTCAAGGCATCGGACACTTCTGATAAGCCGATAGCCGCCCGGTGTCTGGTCCCAAATTCCTTGGAAATCCCTGTGCTTTCTGTCAAGGGCAGATAGGCAGAAGTTACCGCAATCCGATTTTCTCTGATAATCACAGCACCGTCATGTAGAGGAGTGTTGGGGATAAAGATATTAATAAGGAGTTCAGCTGAAATATTGGCATCCAAGGGAATACCTGTAGCGATGTATTCTTGTAAGGTCCGAACTCGTTGGATGGCAACCAGAGCACCAATCTTACGAGGACTCATATATTCAACCGACTTGACAAAGGCACGAATCATTTGCTCCTCTGCACTAATTTGAGCAGTAGAAAAGAAATCTGTCGCCCTTCCCAAGCGTTCCAAACCAGTCCGAATCTCTGGAGAGAAGATAACAACCGCAGCAATAACCCCATAGGTGATAATCTGATTAATCAACCAAGAAATCGTTGTTAAATCAAGGATATTGGCCACAACCTGGGCTAATACAAAGATCACGACCCCACGCACCAAAATCATAATCTTGGTGCCAGCTATCGCTTTTGTAAAACGATATAAAATATAGGCCACAATCAAAATATCAAACACATTGATGGCAATACTCCAAGGACTAGAAAACAAGCTAGTCCAATATTGCAGGTTGGATAATTGTTGAAAGTTCATCTGCTGTCTCCTCTCTGTCCAAACACGTTCCTTTCTATTATACCATTTTTCTGGCATTTTTTTCCCTATCCTACTTCATTTTAAATTAAGGAAAAATATGATAAAATAAACTGACTAGAAAAAACAAAGGAGAAACCATGTCTCAACTCTATGATATTACCATTGTAGGTGGTGGTCCTGTCGGGCTTTTTGCAGCCTTCTATGCCCACCTACGCCAAGCCAAGGTCCAAATCATCGACTCCCTTCCCCAACTAGGTGGCCAACCTGCTATTCTCTATCCTGAAAAGGAAATACTCGACGTCCCAGGTTTCCCAAATCTGACTGGAGAAGAGTTGACTAACCGTCTAATCGAGCAATTAAATGAATTTGATACCCCTATTCATCTCAATGAAACGGTTCTTGAGATTGAAAAACAAGAAGAAGGATTTGTCATCACAACTTCTAAAGGAAGTCACCTGACTAAAACAGTTATCATCGCTATGGGTGGCGGTGCCTTTAAACCACGTCCTCTAGAACTAGAAGGCGTTGAAGGCTATGAAAATATCCACTACCACGTTTCCAACATCCAGCAATACGCTGGTAAGAAAGTGACGATTCTTGGTGGAGGAGACTCGGCTGTGGATTGGGCTTTGGCTTTTGAAAAAATTGCACCAACTACCCTTGTTCACCGCAGAGATAATTTCCGCGCCTTGGAGCACAGTGTTCAAGCCTTACAAGAATCATCTGTATCCATCAAGACACCATTCGTTCCTAGCCAACTCCTTGGAGATGGAAAAACGCTTGACAAATTGGAAATCACAAAAGTTAAATCTGATGAAACAGAAACTATTGACATAGACCACCTCTTTGTCAACTATGGTTTCAAATCTTCTGTTGGTAACCTTAAAAACTGGGGTCTGGACCTCAACCGTCACAAGATTATCGTCAATAGCAAGCAAGAATCTAGCAAAGCAGGTATCTATGCTATCGGTGACTGCTGCTACTATGAAGGAAAAATTGACCTGATTGCGACAGGTCTCGGAGAAGCTCCAACTGCTGTCAACAATGCTATCAACTACATCGACCCTGAGCAAAAAGTACAACCAAAACACTCAACTAGTTTATAAAAAAGAACCACGAGTCCTACGATTCGTGGTTTTATAGTTCATCAGCAATCTTGTTTATTTTTCTGAGTCTGTGGTTGACACCACTTTTTGTAAGGGGATTGCTGAGGCTATCTGCTAACTGCTGGATAGAGTAGTCTGGGTGCTGAATCCGCAGCTGCGCCACTTCCTGCAAATCCACTGGCAGGTTTTCTAAGCCCATGATATCTTTGATTTTGCTGATATTGTTGATAGTCTTCATGCTGGCAGAGACTGTCCGAGCGATATTAGCTGTCTCGGCATTATTGGCCCGATTGAGGTCGTTACGAGTTTCTCGCAAAATCTTAACCCGCTCAAAATCATCACGCGCCTGCATGGCTCCGATGACAATCAAGAAGTCCATAATATCTTCGGCTCGCTGGAGATAGGTCACAGCTCCCTTCTTGCGCTCAAGAACCTTGGCATCCAGTAAAAACTGCTGGAGAAGGGAGGCAATCCCTTGCGCGTGGTCCAAATAAACAGAACTGATTTCCAGCTGGTACTTGCCTGACTCAGGGTCACGAATGCTTCCATTTGCCAAGAAAGCACCACAGAGATAAGCACGACCCGCTTCCTCATCCGATAAAATCGCCTCATCAATACCTGTTTCTAGGCCAAAAAAGGAGTCTGCCAAGTGCAAATCGCTCAACAAATCCTGTACCTTTTCATCTGTAAAAACGGTATAGACTCGATTCTTGCGAAGATTGCTCCTCTGGTGGTGTCGGATTTCTGATTTGATTTCATAGAAATGGAGAAAGGACTCATAGAGGTGACGAGCCAGCTTGGCATTTTCTGTCACGACTGACAAGGTCAAGCCCGAAGTCGAGAGACCGATGCTACCAGACATCTTGATAATGGCAGATAATTCATGTCGGCTTAGATGGTGCTGACCTAGGATTTCTTCTTTTACTGCTACTGTGAAACTCATTTTCTCACCTGTATGATGCGCATCAACTCGTCCACAATCAAATCTCCATCGTGGAAGGCACCCCCATTTTCCAGACGAAGGAAGTTGGATGAAATCACACGCGGAACTTGCTTACAAAGACCAGCAAAATCATGTTCCACCTGCACCAAATATTCATCAAACCGGTTGGAATTCATGTATTCCTGAGGCACTTTTTCGATATTCACCAAGACAGTGTCGATAAAAGGTCGGCCAAGGTGACGATGCAAGACTTCCACGTGATCACTATCTGTAAAGTGTTCTGTCTCCCCACGTTGGGTCATGATATTGCAGACATAGGCGATTTCTGCCTTGGTTTCCAAAAGCGCTTGCCCGATTTCCTTAATCACGATATTGGGCAAAATAGAGGTAAAGAGGGAACCAGGTCCGAGGACAATCATGTCACTTTCAAGAATAGTCTGCACTACTCGACGACTGGCCAGAGGAGTATCATCGTTGAGGGTATTGGTTACATAGACATGGTCAATCATACCTGGATGGTCTGCAATATGGCTCTCTCCAGCCACCTCTGTCCCATCCTGAAAGACTGCGTGCAGGGTCAAAGGATGGTCACTGGAAGGATAAATCTTTCCAGTTGTATGGAAAAATTTGCTCAATAACTGCATGGCATTATAGGTCGAACCCTGCATCTCTGACAGACCTGCAATAATGAGATTGCCCAATGGATGACCAGCAAAGGCTCCAGCATCCTCAGAAAAGCGGTATTGAAAGACCTTTTCATAAAACTTAGGCATATCCGACATGGCCACAAGGACATTACGAAGATCACCTGGCGGTGTCAATTGCTGCATATTTTTTCGGAGTTCACCTGAAGAACCACCATCATCCGCCACCGTTACGATAGCAGCGATTTCCACATCTTTTTCCCGCAGACTTTTTAGAATGACAGGGATCCCAGTCCCTCCACCAATCACCGTTATTTTTGGTTTTCTCATGAACGGTTTACCGTTTCCTTTCTTCGGTCTTTGTCGCGATGCCCTTCATTAACAGGCCAATTCTTGGATAAGTCCTGCGCCAAGCGTTTAGCAAAGGCCACACTACGGTGTTGTCCACCTGTACAACCCATGGCAATGGTCAAAACGGACTTCCCTTCCTTTTGGTAACTTGGTAAAATCGGCTCAATCAAGGCCAACAAATGCTGATAAAAGTCTTCTGACTCAGGATGGTTCATGACATAATCATAAACTGGTTCATCCACACCCGTTTGGTTTCTCAGTTCTAGAAGGTAATAGGGATTTGGCAAGAAACGGACATCAAAGACTAGGTCCGCATCAATTGGGATTCCATATTTAAAACCAAAAGACATGACTTCGATACGGAAAGACTGGGCTTGCTCTTGATCTGAAAACTGCTCTGCAATGGTTTTACGCAGCTCACGAGGAGTAAGTTCAGTCGTATCCACCACATTTTGACTCATATTTTTCAAAGGTGCCAAGAGTTCACGTTCCAACTTGATTCCATCTAAAATACGACCGTCTGCTGCTAGTGGGTGACTCCGTCTGGTTTCCTTGTAACGAGCAACCAATTCCTTATCAGCTGCATCCAAAAAGAGAATTTTGAAATCCAAATCATCTTGATTTTCCAACTCATCCAAGACAGCTTGAATTTCTGAAAAGAAAGAACGGCTACGCATATCCACTACCAAGGCCAACTTATGGTCGTCTTCCTTTGTTTCCACCAACTGCAAAAACTTAGGCAAGAGAGCTGGCGGCATATTGTCAATAGTAAAATAACCCAAATCTTCGAAGGACTGAATAGCAACTGTTTTCCCTGCGCCACTCATCCCTGTCACAATCACCAAGTGAAGTTGTTTCTTTGTCATCTTTTTCTCCTTATATCAAAAGAAGTTTGGCAACACCAAACTTCAACTAGCTTATCCAATCTCTGCGATGACTTCGATTTCGACTTTTACATCACGAGGAAGACGAGCTACCTCTACTGCTGAACGAGCTGGAAATTCCTCTTTAAAGGCCGTTTGGTAAACCTCGTTAAAAGGAACAAAGTCGTTCATATCGCTCAAGAAGCAAGTTGTTTTGACAACATGGTCAAAATCTGTTCCTGCTTCAGCCAAAATAGCACCGATGTTTTTCAAGACTTGTTCTGTCTGTTCTTGGATCGTTTCTCCAACGATTTCCCCAGTTTCAGGAGATAGGGGCACTTGACCGCTAGCAAACAAAAGGTTGCCAACGATTTTTCCTTGAACATATGGTCCGATAGCCTTTGGGGCCTTATCTGTATGAATTGTTTTTGCCATTTTCTTTTCCTCACAATTTTTCTAAGATTGCATCCCAAGCCTCATCCATCCCTGCCTTGTTGACAGATGAAAAGAGGATAAAGTCGTCACTTGGGTCAAAGTTTAATTTCTTTTTGATTGCTGATTCATGCTTGTTCCATTTACCACGAGGAATCTTGTCCGCCTTGGTTGCCACAATGATGACTGGAATCTCATAATACTTGAGAAATTCGTACATCTGCACATCATCTGCTGACGGATCATGACGAAGGTCAACTAGACTGACCACTGCACGGAGATTTTCCCGAGTCGTTAAGTACTCCTCTATCATTCGCCCCCACTTTTCACGTTCCTTTTTAGAAACACGGGCATAGCCATAACCAGGAACATCCACAAAGCGCATCTTGTCGTCAATGTTAAAGAAATTAAGAAGCTGGGTTTTACCAGGTTTACCTGATGTTCGGGCTAAATTCTTGCGGTTCAGCATTGTGTTGATAAAGCTAGATTTACCAACATTTGAACGTCCTGCTAGAGCAATCTCTGGAAGTTCATCCTGTGGGTAGTGGGATTTATTAGCCGCACTGAGCAAGATTTCAGCATTATGTGTATTAAGTTCCATAGTCACCTCTAGGCTGTTTCTAGGATTGGTTTATCCGTTCCATCAACAGCTTCTTTAGTAATGCGAACCAATTTCACATTTTCCTGACTCGGTACTTCAAACATGACATCTAGCATGGTTTCTTCGATGATGGAGCGAAGACCACGCGCACCCGTTTTGCGTTCGATGGCTTTATTGGCAATCTCTTGAAGAGCTTCGTCGTCAAATTCCAACTCAACGTCATCATAAGATAGCAAGGTTTGGTACTGTTTGACCAAGGCATTTCTTGGCTCTTTCAAAATACGAACCAAGTCATCAACAGTCAATTGCTCAAGAGCTGCAAAGACTGGCAAGCGTCCAATCAACTCAGGGATAATACCAAATTTTTGAATATCTTCTGCGATAATTTCTTGCATGTAAGAGCTGTTTTCGTCAATCGCCTTATTGTTTTGACCAAATCCGATGACTTTTTCACCCAGACGTTGTTTGACGATTTCTTCAATACCATCAAAGGCACCACCCACGATGAAGAGGATATTTTTAGTATCCACTTGAATCATCTCTTGTTGTGGATGTTTACGTCCACCTTGAGGCGGCACGCTTGCAACTGTTCCCTCGATAATCTTGAGAAGGGCTTGTTGCACCCCTTCACCAGAAACATCACGTGTGATAGACACGTTCTCGCTCTTCTTAGCAATCTTGTCAATTTCATCCACGTAGATAATGCCACGCTCTGCACGTTCAATGTTAAAGTCAGCAGCCTGCAAGAGTTTGAGGAGGATATTTTCCACATCCTCACCTACATAACCAGCCTCCGTAAGAGCTGTCGCATCCGCAATTGCAAAAGGTACATTCAAGCTCTTAGCCAAGGTCTGAGCAAGGAAAGTTTTCCCCGAACCAGTTGGGCCAATCATCAAGATGTTTGACTTCTGCAAATCCACATCTTCTGACTCTTCACGCGTATCGTGGAAATTGATGCGTTTGTAATGGTTGTAAACAGCTACTGCCAAGGCACGCTTGGCACGATCTTGACCGATTACGTAGTGGTTCAAGATATGGAGAAGTTCGATTGGTTTTGGAACTTCAGACAAGTCTGCCAAGACTTCCTCAGCCAACTCCTCCCGAATAATTTCCTGGGCTAACTCCACACATTCATTACAGATAAAGGCGTTGTTACCTGCGATTATTTTTTGTACTTCTTCCTGGCTTTTGCCACAAAATGAGCAATAAACCATCATATCATTATTCCTATTTGTAGGCATGATTTCCTTCCGTTCTATTCTATCTAAAATAAGGTCATGTAAAAAGCATGGATACTATTGACCAAATTGGTAAAGGCATTTAACCAGAGCAGGACAGAAAGTCCATAGCGCTTTTTACGAAAAGCCTGTACTCCTGCAAGTAAGCAGACCAAACACAGCATGGCTGTGAAAAAACCAAATATACTACGTTCCATTAGACTTCCTTTCTCTTGCGGTATTGGATGGTAAAATCATAAGGATTTTTGTCATCTTTGGTATAAGATTTGCTTGAAACCGTCTCAAAAAGAGACAAGTCAAACTCCTCAGGAAAATAGGTATCTCCTTCCACCCGAGCATGAATTTGAGTCACAATCACTTCATCAAGGTAGGGCTCAAAAGCCTGAAAAATTTGCTTCCCACCGATAATATAGAGATTCTTGTCTTGACCCTGATACCAGTCTAGAACAGACTGGATATCGTGAAAAGTAGCAACCCCATCTATCTTTTCTTCTGGGTTACGAGTCAAAATCAAAGTCTCCCGTTTTGGAAGCAAGCGACGCCCCATCCCGTCAAAGGTCACACGCCCCATCAAGATAGCATGATTCAGAGTTGTTTCTTTAAAGTGTTGCAGTTCTGCTGGTAAATGCCAAGGCAGACGATTGTCCTTACCAATCACACCCTCTTCATCCTGGGCCCAAATAGCTACGATTTTCTTAGTCATGCTTCCATCCTTTTCACTGATAGTACTATTTTATCAAAAAACTCAAAAAAAGACTGGTTTGGAATAGCTTACAGAATAGAAAAAAATCCGTAAGAGGCATCCTACAGATTTTTATATGATTATTCTATTTCTTACAAACCGGGAGCTTGTCCAAGTTCTGCCGCAAGCATCCAAACCGTTTTCTCAAGTTCAGCTTTAGCACCAACAAAGATATCGTTTGTCACATCATCACCTTCTTCATCAGTAACATCCAAAGCTTTTTGGAACAGAGTGATGAGATAACGATAAACATCTAGGACACGTTCCAAGCTTTCTTCAACATTACGGTATTCACCAGCTTCTTCTTCGATTTCACTATGTTGAAGGAATTCTGTCAAAGTAGAGAATGGGCTGCCACCAAGTGTAATCAAACGTTCGCTGATTTCGTCAAGATAGCCATCAAGGCTGTCCATGTATTCATCCATTTTTGGATGCCACACAAGAAAACCACGACCGCGCATATACCAGTGTACTTGGTGCAAAGCAACGTGAGCTACGTACAAATCAGCAACAGCTTGGTTCAATACTTCCTTTGTTTTTGCCAATGCTACTGGCGCTACTTTTGTCAATGATGTTACGTCTTTTACTGCTTCTTTTTTCAATTCTACCATTTTATTTTACCTCGTTTATTATTTTTTGTAACCACTTCTTAATGATTACTACCTTAGTATACTACTAAGTAAAACCAATAGCAAGCCAAATGACTCACATGAGAAAAGTTGCAATAGACTGATAATTTAAGAATTTTTTAGAATGAAACCCAGTCACTTTCAATCTCTCTTAACAGAGATAAAATAAAGAAAAGAGCATACAAATGTACACTCTTTTCTCAGTTTTACATCTTAATACCAGACGCTAACATCCACACGTCCTCGAATCCCTTTAAGAGAGTCAGATGAAGTATATTGCCATCCTTTTTCTCCTGAATAATGAGGATTATTCCAATCAAGCGCATCCGTATAAGCTGCAACCCAGTTTACATGTTGTAAAATATCAGGATGATTCAAACGAGTTTGCAAAAGTTGACGATAGCTATAAACTTTCACGTTTTGGTAACCAGCATGCTTCATGGTTTCCATATATTTATTGATAATTTTAACCCAAGTAGCTGTGTCGGTCGGAGCTTTCTTGGTCTTATTTAAATACTCCCAATTTTCAACATCATAGTAGATTGGATAAGACAAGTTCATCTTGTATTTCTTCAAGAGTTCAATAGTCTGCTTAGCATCATTCTCAGCATCGGTCTCATTTTCAGCATAAGTATAGAGGTAAACACCGTAAGGAATTCCAAGACGGTTTAACTCCTTGATATTATGAGCCAATTCCTTGTCCTCAGTTCCACTATAGCCCAAACGAACAATGACTCCATCTACTCCATTATCATCGATGACTTTTTTCCAGTCACTGATACGACCATTGTGTTCACTGACATCGATGACCTTTTTAACTTGATCAGTCCCAACTTGTTCTTCACGATGGTTAAAGAAATAACGTCTGCCATTTCGGTGAACCCAGCCAACATTCAAGTCTTTCTTTTCTTTTAACTCACCTGAGTCAGAAAAAATATAGCGAGCATCATCCATGACTAATTCACCAGTAGCCATAGCACCACTTCCTGTCAAATAATAGTTTCCATGCCACTCATCTTGAGCCATGTATCCCCACTTCTTGAAATAATACCACTTGCCATCAATCTTTTGCCACTGTTCATTAGCATAAGAACCATCCGCCTTAAGGTAGAAATAAGAAGAATAAGTTGGATCATAAAGCCATTCATTTTGCATCATAGCACCTTGACCATTTAGGAAATAACTTCCTTGCCATTGGCTTTTAGCTAAATAGCCCCATTTTTTAAAATAGTACCATTTACCTCCAGCAGAGTGCCATTCCTGGTTAGCATAAGAACCATCGGATTTCAGGTAAAACCAATTCTTATAGGCGTTATCATAAACCCATTCATTCTTAGCCATATAACCACCTGATTTTAGGTAGTAATTGCCCTGCCACTCATTTTGAGCATAACGACCGTCTGACTTAATATAGAACCAAGCCTTATAGTAGTTATCAAAAATCCACTCACTCTTGGCTTTGGAACCATCAGCCTTTACATAATAATCCCCCTCCCAGTGGGCAGAAGCAGTGGTCTTTACACCTGCACTCGTTTGAGTTTTATTAGAAGACTGATTTTGCTCTGAACTACTTGAAACTGTCGTTGCATCCTGCGAAGTTTTTGCCACTTCAGTTTCATTTGCAGCGACCTGGCTAGTTGCCAATCCTAGTAAGCAGATACTTGCTAATCCAATTTTTCCAATCTTTGTTTTCAATCTTTCCTCTCCTATAAAAAATGGAACAGACATCTCAATGCTGTTCCACCTAGCTTTTGCTACTGATTATTTTACAAAGTCAAGCAAAGCCAAGAAGCTTTCTGCTTCAAGTGACGCACCACCTACAAGGGCACCGTCAACGTCTGGGCAAGCCATGTATGAAGCAACGTTTTCAGGTTTAACAGAACCACCGTATTGAACACGAACTTTGTCCGCCACTTCTTGACCGAAGTCAGCAGCTACAACGTCACGGACAACTTTACACATTTTTTGTGCATCGTCTTGTGAAGCTGATTTACCAGTACCGATAGCCCAGATTGGCTCATAAGCGATAACTGATGCAGCAACTTGATCAGCAGTCAATCCAGCCAATGCAGCAGATACTTGAGCACCTACGAATTCAGCAGCTTTACCAGCTTCGTAAGTTTCAAGTGACTCACCACAACAGATGATTGGAAGCATACCGTTTGCAAAGATTGCTTTTGCTTTTTTGTTGATATCTTCGTCAGTTTCATGGAAGTAGTCACGGCGTTCTGAGTGACCGATAACAACATAGTCAGTACCGATTTCTTTCAAAACTTGTGGGCTTGTTTCACCAGTGAAAGCACCTGCATTTTCAAAGTAGCAGTTTTGAGCAGCAACTTTAAGGTTTGAACCTTTTGCAGCTGCAAGAACCGTTGTCAAATCAAGAGCTGGAGCTGCGATACCTGCTTCAACAAGATCTGATGAAGGAAGTTTTGATGCAACTGCTTCAACGAATGCTTTAGCTTCTTCTGGATTTTTGTTCATTTTCCAGTTACCAGCGATAAATGGTTTACGTGACATTTCACATACCTCTTTTTTCAATTTATTTTCTATTTATTTTATCACAATTATACACAGCTTGCAAATCTTACTCGGATTTCAATCCTGCTTGTAACGATTAATCCTTCCAAAGATCCATGGCATTTCTGAAATCTGCAGATACCTGTGTCAACTGAGGATTGCTTGCTTCTCTCTCTGCCCGCTTGGCCTCAATTTGAGCCACACTCTTGATACCTTCATGACGCCAGTTTCTCAAAATCGCCTGAATGTACTTCCAGTTTGGTTTCCCATTCAAAACAGCTTCACGAAGAGCTTCCTTAATCAAGTCAGCACTGGTCCCATCTTCCTTTAGTGTCTTGGTCAAATCCTCAATCTCAAAAGGAGTCAACAAGCGTCCCAACTCCTGCTGGAAAGTTTCCACCAAATTCTTAAGCTGATTTTGAGGTGTCAACTGGTCTGAACTTGAATGAGCAGCTCCAAGCAAATTATCCAAACGTTCCAATGCCAAACTAGCATCAAAAAGCAATTCGATTTCGCCATTTAATTCGATAGTACGATACTGAAGCAGTCCCCTCTCCGTAAGATTGGAAATGGCCTGATTGACATCCGAAATTTCCTTGCCAATCCTTTCAGCAATCTGGCTTGGCGACATTTCATCCAAACCTGTCGTATTTTGCAAATAGAAAAATTGCCAGACCAGAAAATCGTCGCTAGAAGGAAAGAGTTCCTTAAAATGCACGAGCAGGGCACTCGGTAAAACCAAGTTCCCTGATTTAAAAGCGTCTAAATATGTCATAATTCCTCTTATAAATACCCAAATGCAGATGCATCATCTTCTATTTTTCTCCAGTCAAAAGGCGTCTCCTGATACACCGCATAATTCACCCAGTTACTGAAAAAGAGGGCTGCTGATGAAGACCAACAAAGACAAGGTGTCTGGTTGACATCATCATCCTTAAAGTAATTTTCTGGAATATGTGGATCTAAACCTGCGTCACGATCTCTAAAATACTCTTTTGCCAAGGTATCACGGTCATATTCCAAATGCCCAAAACTATAAATTTCTCGTAAATCACGACTAGCCAAAATTGAAACCCCAACCTGTGGCCCTTCTGATAAAATCTCGAGATTGGTTTTGTTTAAGACCTCTTCCTTAGAAATCTCCGTGTGCCGAGAATGAGGGGAAACGTAGCTATCGTCAAAGCCTCTAAAGAGAAGATGACCTTCCTTTAAAGTATCCTGAGGATAGATACCTGATAACTTACTGTCCATCTGGTATTTTTCCACCCCATAACGCAGATAAAGACCAGCCTGAGCCCCCCAGCAGATATGAAGGGTCGAATAGACATGGGTCTTGGACCACTCGATTACCTGACTGAATTCCTCCCAATAGTCCACTTCCTCAAATGGTAAATGCTCAACTGGAGCACCCGTGATAATCATCCCATCAAAATACTCGTCCTTAACTTCAGGAAAAGTTTTATAAAAGGTCTCCATGTGCTCTGAACGAGTTGTTTTAGAACGATGACTCTCCATATAGAGAAAATCAATATCCAGTTGCAGGGGTGTATTGGCCAAATGGCGCAGCAACTGGGTCTCTGTGACCATTTTCTGTGGCATGAGATTTAAAATTAAAATCTTCAAAGGACGGATATCTTGGTGGGCCGCACGTTGATCATCCATGACAAAGATGTTCTCTGTCCGTAAAATCTCAACAGCTGGTAATTTTTTATCAATTCGAATCGGCATAACCCTCTCCTAACTGTACTCTTTCAGGAATCATTGCATATGTTTGAAGCCAAATCTCAAACATCTAGTCCTTTTATTATACTGCAAGAAGATATAGTTTTCAATTATACTTTTTCTCTAACTAGCTATAGTCTATTTTTATATCCTAATGTAGAGAAAACAGCCCTAGGGACTGTTTTTGATTAATAATGCATAAGAACTTTGTAATCGTAGTCACCGATTTTTTCACGGCCGTTCAATTCATCCAATTCAACAAGGAAGGCACAACCTGCTACAACACCACCAAGTTTTTCAATCATTTCGATAGTTGCCTTAACAGTTCCACCTGTTGCCAAGAGGTCATCTACGATAAGAACACGTTGACCTGGCTTGATGGCATCCGCGTGCATAGTCAAGGTATCAACACCGTACTCTTTTTCATAGTCAGCAGAAATAACTTCGCGTGGCAATTTACCTGGTTTACGAACAGGTGCAAAACCAATTCCCAATTCAAATGCAACTGGACAGCCCACGATAAATCCACGAGCCTCAGGACCTACAATCATGTCAATTTTCTTGTCAGTCGCATACTGAACGATTTCACGAACAGCGTAGCTATAAGCATTCCCATCAGCCATCAAAGGACTAATATCACGGAAGGTGATGCCTTCCTTAGGATAATTTTCAATTGTTGCAATATAATCTTTTAAATTCATCTTTTTCTTTCTTTCAAATTTTTTACTCTCTATTATAGCATATTTTTTAAGAAAGAAAAAAGGAAAAGTTAACTTCAATGATTATCTAACGATTTGACGATTTATAACTAGCCATAGCAATAAAGCCCAAGTTCTTTTTATTCTTAGCGAACATTTTATACATAGTTAAAAACTGCTTTCTATTCTCCTTTTTACAAGCATTTACACAAATTTTCAAGGTTCCTAGCCAACCTTCGTCATAAATCATACCCGATAATTTCATTAATGTCATTTCACCAGTCAATACTTTCACATCACAATAACCTGATTCTATCATCACCTGTTCCCAACCATCTTGAGTTAAAGGACCTACATTTACATGAATTGCTTGCGACAATTCCTGTCTGACAGACTCTTTAGCTTCCTTAAGAAGCACATCATGTGTCAGGAGAAGACCTTCAGGTTTTAAAACCCTTAGATATTCCATTACACATTTTTTCTTAGCTTGATCGGCTTGCATAGTCAGCATAGCTTCGTTTATGACAATATCAAAACTAGCATCTTCATAAGGAAGTTTCATTGCATTTGCTCTTTCAAAACTGATCAAATGACCTACACCTGCCGTTTCAGCAGATTTTTTAGCCACTTCTAAAGCTTGAGCATCCATATCAACAGCAGTTATCTTACAACCAAAACGCTGTGCCAACTCAATTGCTGTAGTTCCCCTATTACACGCAACCTCTAGTATTCTCTTTTCTTTTGAAAATCCTCCTTCCGCAATTAACCAATCTGTAGCACGTTTTCCACCTGGGCGTAAGCGTTTTTTCCCCAGTTTTGCTAAAAACTTATGACCTGCTTCTGACATTTGAACACCTCTGTTTTTTCTTCATTATAACATAAAATTATATTATCTGACAATTCTAATCTATTATTTGATGAACTATAATCAAACGCATACAGTCTGCCATGATTATAGCATAAATCTATTAATTAACTCTCTAGTTCGAATTCAATTGCTCACGTAGTTTACGCATATAGGTTCACTAGTAGATGGTAACCACGGAGTACTTACATCTCAGATGAACGACATGGCTGTTATACTCAAAAAAAGAAAGGACGAAATTTGTCCTTTCTCGAGCTTAGCTTTTCTTCTACCCACTACAGTTAACAAAGAGCCGAAAAAACCTGATGAATCGAATGATTCATCAGGTTTAAACAGATATATTCATTGTAAATAAATCATATCAATTAGAAAGCTTAGTCTTCTTTCTTCTTGCGAGATACAAGACCAAATCCACTCAATACTCCGAGAAGTCCAAGTGCTGCAAGACGAGCATTGTCTTCTGTACCAGTATTTGGCAATTCACGCTTAGCTTCAGCTTCTTTCACTGCTGTTGCTTGTACTGGTTGTGATGGAGTAGCCGGTACTTGAGGTTTAGCTGGCTGTTCAGGCATTGCTGGAGTTGCTGGCTCAACTGGTTGACTTGGTTCAACTGGGGTTGGAGTTTGAACTTTTCTGAAGATATGTCTGATATTTCCATTTGGATCTGTCACTGTCTTCACATATTCGTAACCTGGAATTGTTCCTGGCTCCTTAGAACCTGGCTCAGATGGTTTCACTGGATTACCATTTTCATCTGTCCAAGTTGTAATATTTTGGTTGCCTGGATTTGGTTGAGGAACAGGTGAGGGTGTTGGAGCTGCTGGTGTTACTTTTTCGTAGACATGTTCTACATCACCATTTGGAAGTTTCTTAGTCTCTACGAAGCGGTAACCTGGGATATCTTTCTTAGGTTGTTCGCCA